>NZ_JBHYVC010000003.1:0-255143 GCF_042749965.1 Streptomyces sp. NPDC059454
GTGGTTCACCGTCCGGGGCCGACGCTTCGACGCCTATCCGTCGAGGGACGTCATCACGTGCTTGATGCGCGTGTAGTCGTCGAAGCCGTACCCCGAGAGGTCCTTGCCGTAGCCCGACTTCTTGAAGCCGCCGTGCGGCATCTCCGCGACCAGCGGGATGTGGGTGTTGATCCACACGCAGCCGAAGTCCAGCTTCTTGGACATCCGCATCGCGCGGGAGTGGTCCTTGGTCCACACCGAGGAGGCCAGCGCGTACTCGACGCCGTTGGCGTACTCGACGGCCTGGTCCTCGTCGGTGAAGCGCTGGACGGTGATGACCGGGCCGAAGACCTCCTTCTGGACGATCTCGTCGTCCTGGTCGAGGCCGGAGACGACGGTCGGGGCGTAGAAGAAGCCCTTGTCGCCGACGCGCTTGCCGCCGGCGACCACGCGCGCGTGCGCCGGCAGCCGCTCGATGAAGCCCTCGACCTGCTTGAGCTGGTTGGGGTTGTTGAGCGGGCCGAAGAGGACGTCCTCGTCGTCGGGCATGCCGGTCTTCGTGTCGGCGGCGGCCTTGGCGAGCGCGGAGACGAACTCGTCGTGGATCGCCTCGTGGACCAGCACGCGCGTGGCGGCCGTGCAGTCCTGGCCGGCGTTGAAGAAGCCCGCGACGGAGATGCCCTCGACGGCCTTGGCGATGTCGGTGTCCTCGAAGACGACGACCGGAGCCTTGCCGCCCAGCTCCAGGTGGACCCGCTTGAGGTCCTTGGACGCGGACTCGGCGACGGACATGCCCGCGCGCACCGAACCGGTGATGGACGCCATCGCCGGGGTGGGGTGCTCGACCATGAGGCGGCCGGTGTCGCGGTCGCCGCAGATGACGTTGAAGACGCCCTTGGGCAGGATCGAGCCGAGGATCTCGGCGAGCAGGACCGTGGAGGCCGGGGTGGTGTCCGAGGGCTTCAGGACGACGGTGTTGCCCGCGGCGATCGCCGGGGCGAACTTCCACACGGCCATCATCATCGGGTAGTTCCAGGGCGCGACCTGCGCGCAGACGCCGACCGGCTCGCGGCGCACGATGGAGGTCAGGCCCTCCATGTACTCACCGGCCGACCGGCCCTCGAGCATCCGCGCCGCGCCCGCGAAGAAGCGGATCTGGTCCACCATCGGCGGGATCTCCTCGGTGCGGGTCAGCCCGATGGGCTTGCCCGTGTTCTCCACCTCGGCCGCGATGAGTTCCTCGGCGCGCTCCTCGAAGGCGTCCGCGATCTTCAGCAGGGCCTTCTGGCGCTCGGCCGGGGTGGTGTCGCGCCAGCCCGGAAACGCCTCGGCGGCGGCCGCCATCGCGGCGTCCACATCCGCCTGCCCGGACAGCGGAGCGGTCGCGTACGCCTCGCCCGTCGCGGGGTTGACCACCTCGGTGGTCCGGCCGTCGGCGGCGTCCCGGAACTCACCGCCGATGTAGTTGCGCAGACGACGCAGCTCGGTGCTCACTGCAGGCCCTCCTGGTGTTCCTCGTGGGTGTCCGAGGTGTCTGGGTTGTCGATGAATGTCGAGTGTCCAGCCTCTGAGACACCCACCCTAGACCGACAGCTGACGTTTTCAACACCCCCACCCGCCCTACTCCTGCGAAATCCGCAAGCAGAGGCGTCTCAGACAACGAAATTCATCGATTGAGCCTTGCAAAACTGCCGATACGTCGTGCACAGTGACCCCGTGGCCAGTCGAAGCGCAGACCCGAAGGACTCCCGCGAGTCCAAGAACGGCGGCGGTCCCCAGTTGGACGCCGTCTCCCTCGCCATCATCGAGCAGCTCCAGGAGGACGGCCGCCGGCCGTACGCCGCCATCGGCAAGGCCGTGGGCCTGTCGGAGGCCGCCGTGCGCCAGCGCGTCCAGAAGCTGCTCGACCAGGGCGTGATGCAGATCGTCGCCGTCACGGACCCGCTCACCGTGGGCTTCCGCCGCCAGGCCATGGTCGGGGTCAACGTCGAGGGCGACGTGGAGTCCGTGGCCGACGCGCTGACCGCCATGGACGAGTGCGAGTACGTGGTGATGACCGCGGGGTCCTTCGACCTCATGGTCGAGATCGTCTGCGAGGACGACGACCACCTTCTGGAGGTCATCAACGGACGCATCCGGGCCGTTCCCGGAGTGCGCTCCACCGAGAGTTTCGTCTACCTCAAGCTCAAGAAGCAGACCTACATGTGGGGAACCCGATAACCGTGAGCACCGACAGCACCGAGGATCTCAGCAAGTCCGCGTACGACCACCTGTGGATGCACTTCACCCGCATGTCCTCGTACGAGAACTCCCCCGTCCCCACCATCGTCCGCGGTGAGGGCACCCACATCTACGACGACAAGGGCAGGCGCTACCTCGACGGCCTCGCGGGCCTGTTCGTGGTGCAGGCGGGCCACGGCCGTACGGAACTCGCGGAGACCGCGTTCAAGCAGGCCCAGGAACTGGCCTTCTTCCCCGTGTGGTCCTACGCCCACCCCAAGGCCGTGGAGCTGGCGGAGCGGCTCGCGCACGAGGCGCCGGGCGACCTCAACAAGGTCTTCTTCACCACCGGCGGCGGCGAGGCGGTGGAGACCGCCTGGAAGCTCGCCAAGCAGTACTTCAAGCTCGTCGGCAAGCCGACCAAGTACAAGGTCATATCCCGCGCGGTGGCGTACCACGGCACCCCGCAGGGCGCCCTGTCCATCACCGGACTGCCGGCCCTGAAGGCCCCGTTCGAGCCCCTCGTCCCGGGCGCGCACAAGGTGCCCAACACCAACATCTACCGGGCGCCGATCCACGGCGACGACCCGGAGGCGTTCGGCCGCTGGGCCGCCGACCAGATCGAGCAGCAGATCCTCTTCGAGGGCCCGGACACCGTCGCGGCCGTCTTCCTGGAGCCCGTGCAGAACGCCGGCGGCTGCTTCCCGCCCCCGCCCGGCTACTTCCGGCGGGTGCGCGAGATCTGCGACCAGTACGACGTGCTGCTCGTCTCCGACGAGGTCATCTGCGCCTTCGGCCGGCTGGGCACGACGTTCGCCTGCGACAAGTTCGGCTACGTGCCGGACATGATCACCTGCGCCAAGGGCATGACCTCGGGCTACTCCCCCATCGGCGCGTGCATCGTCTCCGACCGCCTCGCCGAGCCGTTCTACAAGGGCGACAACACCTTCCTGCACGGCTACACCTTCGGCGGCCACCCGGTCTCCGCCGCGGTCGGCATCGCCAACCTCGACCTGTTCGAGCGCGAGGGCCTCAACCAGCACGTGCTCGACAACGAGGGCGCCTTCCGCGCGACCCTGGAGAAGCTGCACGACCTGCCGATCGTCGGCGACGTCCGCGGCAACGGCTTCTTCTACGGCATCGAACTGGTCAAGGACAAGAACACCAAGGAGTCCTTCGACGCGGACGAGACCGAGCGCGTGCTGTACGGCTTCCTGTCGAAGAAGCTCTTCGAGAACGGCCTGTACTGCCGGGCCGACGACCGCGGCGACCCGGTGATCCAGCTCGCCCCGCCGCTGATCTCCGACCAGGGGACCTTCGACGAGATCGAGCAGATCCTGCGCGCGACCCTCTCCGAGGCCTGGACCAAGCTGTAGGCCGTCCGAGGTTCCGATCTTCCTTCTGGATGATCAACACCGGTCCCGGTGCCGCCCGTTCGAGTGAGAAACGGGCGCCCGGGGCCGTGTGCTGTCCGGCCTCCCGCCGCGGCCTGCCTAGCGTTCCGAGTGACCGATCGGCCCTGCCTTCGTTCCCCCGGACGGGGGACTTACCCGAATAGCGCACGGCATTTCCGATCCGAACCGAGGTGTACGCCATGGTGGCCCCACCGGACAACGACGTGCTCTGGGCGCGAGCCCTGCACCACCGGTACGACGACGGCTCACCCGGGCTGAGCGGGGTCTCGCTCGGCGTCCGGGAGGGCGAGATCCTCGCCGTCGGCGGCCCGCGCGGCAGCGGCAAGACGACCCTGCTGCGCTGCCTGTCCGGGCTGCTGCCCGCCCGCAGCGGCGAGGTCTGGTTCAACAGCGTGCCCGTGCACACCATGAGCCCCGGCGCCCGTGAGCGGCTGCGCCGGGACCGCTTCGGCTGGATCGACCCGGCCCCGGTGCTGGTGCCCGAGCTGAACGTCTGGGAGAACACCGCGCTGCCCCTGATGCTGCGCGGCGCCGGCCGACGCCGGGCCAGGACGGCGGCCCTGGAGTGGCTGGAGCGCGTCGACATCGGTGACAGGGCCCGCAAGCACCCCGGGGAGCTGACGCAGGCCGAGCGGCAGCGGGTGTGCATCGCCCGTGCCCTCGCCCCGGCGCCCTCGGTGCTGTTCGCCGACGAGCCGACCGCCCCGCTGCACCGCGTCGACCGCGCCCACGTGCTGCGCACGCTCACCACGGCGGCCCGCTCGCACGGCATCACCGTGGTCCTCGCGACCCACGACGCGCAGACCGCGGCCCTCGCCGACCGCACGGTGTCGCTGCTCGACGGGCGGCGCGTGCGCACCGTACATCTGCCGCCGGTCGCCGGGGCGGCCGAGACGGAAGGCCGGGCGGCGTGCTCGCTCTCCGTCTGACCCGAGGCGCCCATCCCGCCGTCCAGCTGCGCCGTCTCCTGGTCGCGGCCGCGTCCGCGGGCACGGGCTTTCTGCTGCTCAGCGTCCTCGGCCACGCGCTGGGCCACCCCGACCCGCCCTCCTCGGCGCTCCGGCTGGCCTGGTGCGCGGTCCCGATGGCGGCCACGGTGCACTTCGCGGTCGCGGTCGCCCGCACCGATCCGGGCACCCGGCCCCGGCCCGGCCTGTCGGCGATCGGTCTCGGTCCCGTCCGGCTGATGGCGATCTCCGCGGCCACCACGGCGCTGTCCTGCGTGCTGGGCTCGGCGCTGGCCCTGCTGGTCTTCCTCCATCTGCGCGGCGACCTCACCGGCACGCCCTTCGACGGCGCCGCGACGGACTTCCTCGCCGCCGGCCGGCCGCTTCCGCTGCCGGCCGCCCTGACCCTGCTGGCGCTTGTGCCGCTGAGCGCGTCGGCGGCCGTGGCGGTGGCGCTGCGGCCGCGTGAGCCGGCGGCGGAGGCGGACCGCGCGGGGCGGGCGTACGGCCGGTTCGGCGCGTACCGGCGTACGGCGGCACACGAGTCCTTCGGGGCGTACGGACGGTTCGGCAAGCAGCTGGGGGCGGCGGCGCGGGGCCGGCGTACGGCCCGGGCGGCACCGGAGCCGGACGGGGGTGAGGACGGTCCCGAGAACTCCGCCGACGCCCGGCCCGCCGTGCCGCTCACGCCGCCGTCCGGGCTGCCGTGGGGGATCACGGTACTGGCGGTGGGTCTGGCCGTGGAGGCCTTCGCGAGCCGCACGGGCGGCGGGGGCGCGCCGGGTGACCGGCCCTCCGCGCTGCTCGGTCTGGCCCTGACCGCCGTCGGTCTCGCCCTGGCCGGTCCCGGCCTCACCCATCTGTGCGGCAGGCTGCTGCAGACGGTACGGCCCGGCGCGCTGCGCCTGCTGGCCGGGCGGGTCCTCATGACCGAGGCCACGCGCATCGGACGCCCGCTGGGCGTGGTCTGCGCGGTGCTGTCGGCCGCGTACGCCATGGCCTCGCTGCACGACCGCGAGGACGCCTCCACCGGCCCGCTCGTCGTGCTCGGGGCGCTGCTGGTGGCAGGCTGCACGACGGCGACACTGCTGACGGCCGCCGTCGAGGCCAGGCAGGCCCGCGCCGGCACCACCGCCGCGCTGCGGCGCCTCGGGGCGGCCACGGGGACGCTGCGCCGGGCCGCCGTGCTCCGCGCGGGTGCGCTGCTCGCCCTGTTCGGGCCGCTGACCCTGGTCGTGGCCGAGCTGTCGGCGTGGCCGCTGGCCCACTGACGGGCCCGGCGGAAAACCGGTCCGGAAAAATCTTCGCGGACCGATGAGTTCCACGCGGGCCCTCCGTCTACCCTCACGAACACCATGGAACCGAACGGGAGAGGCCCCGCCATGTACCAGCAGATGATCTTCGTGAACCTGGCCGTCGACGACCTCGACGCCTCGAAGAAGTTCTTCACGGAGCTCGGCTACTCGATCAACCCTCAGTTCAGCGACGAGACCGCCGCGTCGGTCGTGATCAGCGACACGATCATCGCGATGCTGCTGACCAAGGAGAAGTACGCGGGGTTCACCAAGAAGGAGATCGTGGACGCCACGAAGGGCAGCGAGGTGCTGCTGGGGCTGAGCGCGGAAAGCCGCGAGAAGGTCGACGAGCTGGTGGAGAAGGCCGTCGCGGCGGGCGGCTCGATCGCCGGCGAGACCCAGGATTACGGCTTCATGTACGGCCGCGCCTTCGACGACCTCGACGGCCACACCTGGGAGGTCATCTGGATGGACCCGGCCGCGGTGCAGGACTGACCAACGAGCGGGCCTAGCATGGGCGGGTGCAGACGAGTCCCGCCCATGCCGTCCATCACGGGGACCGCGAGATAGAGACGCTCGAGGAATTCGACGCGATCGTCTCGTCCCGCGGCACGCTCTCCGGATTCCGTGTCCAGTCCGTCGATCTGACCGATCGGACAAGGGAGTTGCTCACCACCGACACCGCCGGGGCCGTCTTCCTCGGCTGCCGGATGCGCCCCGACGCGGCGGAGAAGCTCCGCGCCGACGGCGCCCTGGTCCTCCCACCCGTCCCGGACCTGCCCTTCGACCCGTACCGAGGGCATCTCTACACGCCCGGCGACTTGTTCGCCTCGCTCGACAAGGGCTACGAGGCGACCCCGGACGCGCTGGCCTACGCCTGGTTCCAGCGGACCAAGACGGACGGCGACATCCTCGCCTCCATGCTGCGCGCGGTCCACGACGACTCCATGTCCGACGCCCTCGACGAACTCCTGCGCGGAGCGCGGGTCGTGGGCGTGATGGGCGGGCACGCGATGGCCCGTGGCACCGAGGAGTTCCGGGGCGCCGCCCGGCTCGGACGGGCGCTGACCCACGCCGGCTTCACGGTGGCGACGGGTGGCGGCCCGGGCGCGATGGAGGCGGCGAACCTCGGCGCCTACGCGGCTCCGTACGACGACGCCATGCTGGACGAGGCCTGCGAACTCCTCACGTCCGCCCCCTCGTTCACGCCATCGGTCACCGACTGGGCGCGTGCCGCCTTCGAGGTGCGCACCCGCTGGCCGAAGGGCAACCACTCGATCGGCATCCCCACCTGGTTCTACGGCCACGAGCCGCCGAACGCCTTCGCCTCGCACATCGCGAAGTACTTCGCCAACGCCACCCGTGAGGACGGGCTGCTGGCCCGCTGCAACGCGGGCGTGGTCTTCCTGCCGGGCGCCGCCGGCACCGTACAGGAGGTCTTCGACAACGCGACGCCGAACTACTACGAGTCGCGCGGTGAGCCCACGCCCATGGTGCTGGTGAACCGGGCCCACTGGACGGAGAAGCTGCCGGCCTGGCCGCTGCTGCGGTCGCTCGCCCGGGAGCGCTCGATGGAGGCCCGGATCGCTCTGGTCGACCGGATCGAGGAGGCTCCGGAGGCCTTGAAACGTCTGGGTGGTTAATAAGAAGGCAAAGTCCGGGGGCACTGTAGGCATATGCGTTGACACTACTTATGCGGCGCTTATAGACCTGGGAGCCGCATGGGAGTGCTGATGCTTCATCAACACTCCCTCAACCCCCCGCATTTACGCTCTCCGTAAAGGACAAACGTGGCAGTTCTGTCCGTATCCCGCCGTACCGTCACGCGCTCCGTGCGCGCCCTCGGTGTCGTCTCCGCGTCCGCCGCCCTCGTGCTCGGTGTCGCCGGCAGCGCGGCGGCCTGCAACATCAACGAGTTCTCGGCCGACGCCAAGTGCGTCGGCGACAAGGGCGTCATCACCGTCACCGACGTGGACCCGGCCGGCGTCCCCGCCACCATCACCGTGTTCCTGCAGGACAAGCAGGTCGGCGAGCAGGTGGTCAAGGGCTCCCGTGAGGGCACCACCATCACCTTCGAGGAGGACTGGAAGCCGAACGCCGAGTACCGCATCCACGTCGACGCGAAGCCTTACGTCGACGAGGACATCAAGCCGAACCTGGTCACTCCGGCGACGGCCTGCAAGACGGAAGAGGAGCCCCCGGCCGAGGAGGAGCCCACGCCGACCCCGTCGACGTCCTCCTCCACCCCGGCCGAGGAGCCCGGCTCTCCGACCCCGGCCCCGTCGGAGTCGGAGAGCGAGAGCACCCCTCCGGCGGACACCGCGAGCAACGCGCCGTCCCCGGCCGGTGGTGAGTCGAACCTCGCCGAGACCGGCGCCGACTCCAACACCGGTCTGATCGCCGGCGTCGCGGCCGCCCTGGTCGTGGCCGGCGGTGGCGCGGTCTTCTTCGGTATGCGCCGTCGCGGGGCGAACAGCCAGCGCTGACGCCTCACGCACACAGCGGTGGCCCGTCCCCTCCCCGGGGGCGGGCCACTTCCGTCGCCCTCCGCTCAGCCGAACGTCGCCCGCTCCAGCCAGAACTCCAGCAGCTCCCGGTCGCCGAGCACTTCGAGCCCGGGGGCGGCCGGCGGCAGCCGGCGGTAGAAGGCGAGGAGCACGGAAGTGAGCGGGCCGCGCAGGGCGACCGTGGCCTTCTCGTGGCCGTGGTGCCAGGAGAAACCGTCCTCGTCGAGCTCGATCACCCACTCCGCGTTGACCCCCGCCCCCGCGCCGGTGGCGTGCAGATGGATGGTCCGCCGGGGCCCACGCAGGTCATGCACCGTGTCGTCCGGCAGCGTCCGCTGCGCCCACTCCACGATCTCCAGCCACTCGTCGATCGCGTCCGCGGCGACCTCGGGCGCGACCTCATAGGGCAGCCCGGCGGCCAGGGTGGCGTCCGCGCGGTGGACGGTCACCTCGTGCGTCATACGACGGGCCCAGAACCCGGCGTTGTCGATCCCGGCCCAGCTCCACACCTTCGCGTCCGGCCCGGCCTCCCGCAGCGCGCCGACGACCAGTTCGCCGGACTCCGCCAGCCAGGCGTCCAGCGCGCCGGGATCGCCCCACGACTCGGGCCCGTCGAACCCCGGCACCCGATCCTCGGGGACGTCGTCCTCGGCCCCGGTCCGCACCATGACGTCCACCCAGCGCAGGGCGCCGCCGGTATGCCGTACGAGCTGCTCCAGGGACCAGTCGGGCGTGGTGGGCACGGTGCCGGACAGATCGGCGCCGGACGTCACGACCGTCCGCAACTGCCCTATCTGGTATGCGATTTCCTCGCAGTAGCGGTCATGCGCGAGTTGTGTCATGCCGTACACCCTAGGCAGCCGCGCTCATCCCAGCACGGCGATATCCGCCGCGTCGAACTCCACGCCCACCTCGTCCCCGACCTCCGGCGCGGCCCTGAGCGCGCAGGCCGCCTCCAGGCGGGGCGCGTCCTCGGGCTGGAGGTGGACGGTGACATGGGTGCCGCGGAAGGTGCGCGCGGCCACCGTGCAGCGCAGGCCCTCGCCGGCCGGGACCAGGCGGACACCGGCGGGGCGGACGAGGAGGGTTCGCGTGCCCCGCGGGGCGCCTTCCGGAACGGGGAGCCTGCCCCAGGGGGTCACCGCGACATCGTCGCCCACCGTCGCCCCGACGACGTTCTCGAAGCCGAGGAAGCGGGCCACGAACGCGTCGGCCGGACGCTGCCACACCTCGAGTGGCGTACCGGACTGGGCGATCCGCCCGTCCCGCATCACCACCACCCGGTCGGCCAGCGCGAACGCCTCACCCTGGTCGTGCGTCACGGCGAGCACCGTGGTACCCAACCGGCCGAACAGCTCGCGCAGTTCGACGACCAGCCGTTCCCTGAGCGACCGGTCGAGCTGCCCGAGCGGCTCGTCGAGCATCAGCAGCCGGGGGCTGGGGGCGAGAGCGCGGGCGAGCGCGACGCGCTGCTGCTCGCCGCCGGACAACGCGGCGACGGCGCGTCCGGCCGCGTCCGGCAGTCCCACGAGATCCAGCAACTCCTGTACGCGGTCCCCCTGTTCGCCCCGCGACGCGCCGTGCATGCGCAGGCCGAAGGCGACATTGCCGCCCACGTCCCGCTGCGGGAAGAGCTGGTGGTCCTGGAACATCAGTCCGACGCCGCGCCGGTGCGCCGGCACACCCGCCTGGTCGTGTCCGTCGAGCCGGATCCGCCCGGAGTCGAGCGGCTGCAGCCCGGCCACCGCCCGCAGCAGCGTGGACTTGCCGCTGCCGCTGGGGCCGAGCACACAGACGATCTCGTGCTCGGCGACCTCCAGGTCGACGGCGTCCAGCACCGCCCGCCCACCGAAGCGGACGGTCGCGGCCTGAAGGCTCAGCAGCATCTAGAACTCCCCGGTCCGGTCGGTCCGCAGCCGCTCCAGCACGAGCAGCGCCACCGCGCACACGATCATCAGAATCGTCGACAGGGCCATCGCCTGGCCGTAGTTGAGGTCCCCGGGCCGCCCCAGCAGCCGTGCCACGGCGACCGGCAGCGTCGGATTGTCCGGCCGCGCGATGAACACCGTCGCCCCGAACTCCCCGAGCGACACCGCGAAGGCGAACCCGGCCGCGATCAGCAGCGCCCGCCGCACCAACGGCAGGTCCACCTCCCGCCACGCCCGCCACGGCGACGCCCCGAGCACCGCCGCCGCCTCCCGCAGCCGTACGTCCACGGCCCGCAGCACCGGCAGCATGGTCCGTACGACGAAGGGGACGCCGACCAGCGCCTGCGCGAGCGGGACCAGGATCCAGGAGGCGCGGAGGTCCAGCGGCGGCTCGTCGAGGGCGATCAGGAAACCGAAGCCGACGGTCACCGCGGACACCCCGAGCGGCAGCATCAGCAGCGCGTCGAAGCCGCGCACCAGCCGTCCCGCGTCCCGCCGGGTCAGCGCCACGGCCGCGAGCCCTCCGATCACCACGGCGATGGCGGTGGCGGTGACGGCGTACTGCAGCGAGTTGCCGACCGCCTCGATCGGCGCGACGAGGAACACTCCCCCGTCGTCCTGGGTCAGCTCCCGGTAGTAGCCGAAATCGGCTGCTTCGAAGGAGCGTTCCACCAGTACGGCGAGCGGCAGCAGGAGCAGGACGGCGACGGTGGCGACGACCGAGCCCAGCAGTGCCCACTGTCCGGTGCCGCGCGGCCGGCGTGCGGTCGCCGAGGCGTCCACCAGCCGCAGCGCGGTCTCCCGCCGCCGTACGGTCCAGGCGTGCAGGGCGAGGATCGCGCCCACGGCGAAGAACTGGATCATCGTCAGGACGGCGGCCGTGGACAGGTCGAAGATCTCGGAGGTCTGCCGGTAGATCTCCACTTCGAGAGTGGAGAAGGTGGGCCCGCCCAGGATCTGCACCACGCCGAAGGAGGTGAAGGTGAACAGGAAGACCATCAGCGCGGCCGCCGCCACGGCGGGCGCGAGCGCGGGCAGGGTGACGGACCGCCAGGCCGCGAACCGTGAGGCGCCGAGCATCCGCGCGGCCTCCTCCTGCCGCGGGTCGAGCTGCGACCAGAGCCCGCCCACGGTGCGTACGACGACGGCGTAGTTGAAGAAGACGTGCGCGAGCAGGATCGCCCACACGGTGGTGTCCAGGCGCAGGCCCCACAGCTCGTCGAGGAGTCCGCCGCGTCCGACGAGCGCCATGAACGCCGTACCGACGACGACCGTGGGCAGCACGAACGGCACGGTGACCACGGCCCGCAGCACCTGCTTGCCGGGAAAGTCGAAGCGGGCGAGGACATACGCGCCGGGCAGGGCGACCAGCAGGGTGAGGGCGGTGGAGACGAGGGCCTGCCAGGTGGTGAACCACAGGACCTGACGGACGTCGGACTGCGCCAGTACGTCCCCGATCCGCCCGAGCTGCCAGGCCCCGTCGGCCTTCAGCCCGCGCGCGACGATCGCGGTGACGGGGTAGGCGAAGAAGACGGCGAAGAACGCGACGGGCACGGCCAGCAGACCGAGCCGCGCCGCGCTCCCGCGCCGTTTCGCCGCGGCTCGCGTCACTTCAGTACGAGCGAGGTCCACGACTTGACCCACTGGTCACGGTTGTCGGCGATCTTCGCCGGGTCCATGGTCTGCGGGTCCTTCGCCTGCGGCCCGAACTTCACGAACTCCTCGGGCACCTGGGCGGCCTCCCGCACCGGGTAGACGAACATGTTGAGCGGCATGTCGTCCTGGAACGTCTTGCTGATCAGGAAGTCGAGCAGCGCCTTGCCGCCCTCGGGGTTCTCGGCGTTGCTCAGCAGCCCCGCGTACTCGACCTGCCGGAAGCAGGTGCCCTCGGCGACGCCGGTGGGCGCGGTCTCCGGCTTCGGGTCGGCGTAGATGACCTCGGCGGGCGGCGAAGAGGCGTACGACACCACCAGCGGCCGGTCGGCCTTGGCCTGCTTGCCGCCCGCCGAGCCGGAGAACTCCTCGTTGTAGGCCTGCTCCCAGCCGTCGACCGCCTTCACGCCGTTGGCCTTGAGCTTCTTCCAGTAGTCCTGCCAGCCCTCGTCCCCGTACTTGGCGGCGGTGCCGAGCAGGAAGCCGAGGCCGGGCGAGGAGGTGGAGGCGTTCTCGACGACGAGGAGGTCCTTGTACGCGGGCTTGATCAGGTCGTCGAAGGTCTTCGGCGGGGTCAGGTCGTGCTCGCTGAACCACGCCTTGTCGTAGTTGACGCAGACGTCACCGGTGTCGACGGGGGTGACCCGGTGCTTGTCCTGGTCCACGCGGAACTCGTCCAGGATCAGGTCGGATCCCTTCGCCTCGTACGACTGGAACAGCCCGTTGTCGAGGGCGCGGGAGAGCAGGGTGTTGTCGACGCCGAAGAAGACGTCGCCCTGCGGGTTGTCCTTGGTCAGAACGGCCTTGTTCACGGCCTGCCCGGCGTCGCCGTCCTCGAGGACCCTGAGCTTGTATCCGGACTGCTTCTCGAAGGCGGCGACGACGTCCTTCGACACGGCCCACGAATTGTGGCTGACGAGGGTCACGGTCCTGGACCCGCCACCGCTCGCGCCGTCCCCGTCGGACGACCCGCACGCGGACAGCGTGACCAGCCCCAGCCCGACGGCCAGGACCGTGACCTTCTTGGTGATGCCCACTTGATTCCTCCTGGAGTGACCAGGAAGAGACGCGGCCCTGCCCGGGACCCCTGGGCGAGGTCCCGGGCAGGGCGCAACAGCTCGAGTGATGACCGATCTCCCTACCCAGAATGACCTGGGCCAGGTTCGGAGGGTCTGCGGCCGGTGCCGCACTCTCAGCGCTGTGGCGCTCCCCTGTCGGAATATGAAGATGTGCTTACGCGAGTCACATTACCTCTCGCTCGCGGCGAGCTGACCACACGCCCCGTCGATCTCCTGTCCACGGGTGTCCCGGACCGTCACCGGCACACCGTGCGCGGCGATCGCCTCCACGAACGCCTTCTCGTCCTCGGGCCGGGAGGCGGTCCACTTGGAGCCGGGCGTGGGGTTGAGCGGGATCAGGTTGACGTGCACAGGCCGACCCTTGAGCATCCGCCCGAGTCGGTCACCGCGCCAGGCCTGGTCGTTGATGTCCCGGATGAGCGCGTACTCGATGGACAGTCGCCGCCCGGACCTGGCCGCGTACTCGAACCCGGAGTCGAGCACCTCGCGCACCTTCCACCGCGTGTTCACGGGAACGAGGGTGTCGCGCAGTTCGTCGTCGGGGGCGTGCAGCGAGATGGCGAGCCGGCACTTGAAGCCCTCGTCGGAGAACCGGTGGATCGCCGGGACGAGACCGACGGTGGACACGGTGATCCCGCGCTGCGACAGCCCGAGCCCGTCCGGCTCGGGGTCGGTGAGCCGGCGGATCGCCCCGACCACCCGGTTGTAGTTGGCGAGCGGCTCCCCCATGCCCATGAACACGATGTTGCTGAGCCGCGCCGGGCCTCCCGGCACCTCGCCGTCCCTGAGCGCCCGCATGCCGTCCACAATCTGGTGCACGATCTCGGCGGTCGACAGGTTGCGGTCCAGCCCGGCCTGCCCGGTCGCGCAGAACGGGCAGTTCATACCGCAGCCCGCCTGGGAGCTGATGCACATGGTCACCCGGTCCGGGTAGCGCATCAGCACGGACTCGACGAGCGTGCCGTCGAACAGCTTCCACAGCGTCTTGCGGGTGGTGCCCTGGTCGGTCGACAGATGCCGTACGACCGTCATCAGCTCCGGAAGCAGCGCCTCCTGCAACGTGCCGCGGGAACCGGCGGGGATGTCGGTCCACTGCTCCGGTTCGTGCGCGTACCGCGCGAAGTAGTGCTGGGACAGCTGCTTGGCGCGGAACGGCTTCTCACCGACCGCGGCGACCGCCTCCTTGCGCTCGGCGGGCGTGAGATCGGCGAGGTGCCGCGGCGGCTTCTTGGCTCCGCGCGGCGCGACAAAGGTGAGTTCTCCGGGCTTAGGCATGGCTGTACCAGTGTCGCAGATCCACACGGGTGACCCGGTCGGGCTCGGAACAGGCCTGCGATCACCACGAAGAGAGGGGAGACGTAGCTCTTCGTGCGGTGCCACGGGCCGCAGCAGCGGCGCGGTCCGCGGCGGCCCTTCCGGTCGAGGAGCGCATCGCACCACCGGCAGGGCAGGGCACCGTGGTACCTGCCGTCGTCCCCCCGCCTCGCCTGCGCCGTGGAACGGCCTTGGCCCTCCCGGACAGCGGCGGGCCCCCGCCCGGAGAGGACGGGGGCCCGAATCCGGCCACGCGGGTACGGGTCAGCCGGAGCCGACGAACAGGACCAACAGCAGCCACACCACCGGTGCCGTCGGCAGCAGGGAGTCCAGGCGGTCCATGATGCCGCCGTGGCCGGGGAGCAGCGTGCCCATGTCCTTGATGCCCAGATCACGTTTGATCATGGACTCGCCCAGGTCGCCCAGTGTGGCGCTGGCCGCGACCGCGAGGCCCAGCAGCAGGCCCTGCCACCAGCTGCCGCCGTCGATCAGGAACTCCATGCACAGCGCGCCGACGGCCATCGCGAACGACACCGCGCCCAGCAGGCCCTCGCGGGTCTTTCCGGGACTGATGCGCGGGGCGAGCTTGGTCTTGCCGAAGCGCCAGCCGACCGCGTACGCGCCGGTGTCGCTGACGACCGTCAGCAGCAGGAAGGTCAGGACGCGCCACGCGCCGTCGCCCGCGGTGAGCATCATCGCGACGAAGGTCGCCAGGAACGGCACGTAGAACGCCGCGAAGACACCCGCCGTGACGTCCTTGAGGTAGCCCTCGGGCGGCGCCGCCATACGCCAGACCAGCACCGCCAGCGCGGTGAGCGCCATGGCGATCCACGCCCCCTCGGCCCCCCGGGCGTACCCGGCGGCGACCATGGCCGCACCGCCCAGCGCGAGCGGAACGAGGGGCGCCTTGATGCCCTTGCGCTCCCGCAGCCGCGACGTCAGCTCCCACAGGCCCACCACCACGGCGAGGGCGACCACGCCGACGAAGACCGCCTTGACGACGAACAGCGACGCGACGATCACCACGCCGAGTCCGACGCCGACGCCTATCGCGGCACCCAGGTCCCGCCCCGCGCTCTTCTTCTGCGGTGCGGGGGCCGGCTGCGGGGCGTCGGGCATGGGCTCCGGATTCTGCGGCACCTCCCCCGGAAGGGGGCGGGCCCGCGTCGGCTCGTCTCGGAACAAGGGGCCGCTCAGCCGAGCGGCCCCTTGTTCCACATCCTGGCCTCCGCCGTGTTCGGGTACGTCGGGCACGATGGGCATGGGACGCGTGTGCTGCGCGTTGTGCGCATCGTACGCGGGACCCGCCGGAGCGGCCCCCCAGCCCTGCCCGTGGTCGGACGGCCCCCAGTACCCGGTCTGCGGCGTCCCCCAGGAAGAGTCGTTCATCAGACCTCGAGCAGCTCCGCTTCCTTGTGCTTCAGGAGCTCGTCCACCTGGGCGACGTACTTCGCGGTGGTGTCGTCGAGCTCCTTCTCCGCACGGCGGCCCTCGTCCTCGCCGACCTCGCCGTCCTTGACCATCTTGTCGATGGCGTCCTTGGCCTTGCGGCGGACGGAGCGGATGGAGACCTTCGCGTCCTCGCCCTTGGTCTTGGCGACCTTGATGTAGTCACGGCGGCGCTCCTCGGTGAGCTCGGGGAACACCACCCGGATGATGTTGCCGTCGTTGCTCGGGTTGACGCCCAGGTCGGAGTCGCGGATCGCCTGCTCGATGTTGCGCAGCGCGCTCTTGTCGAACGGGGTCACCACGGCCATGCGCGGCTCGGGCACGGAGAACGAGGCCAGCTGGTTGATCGGCGTCAGCGCGCCGTAGTAGTCGGCCACGATCTTGTTGAACATCGCCGGGTGCGCACGGCCGGTGCGGATCGCGGCGAAGTCCTCCTTGGCGACCACGACGGCCTTCTCCATCTTCTCCTCGGCCTCGAGGAGGGTCTCTTCGATCACCACTTGCTCCTGCGTGTCTTGAGTAGGCCCGGCCACGGTTCCTTTTCAGGGACGGAGGCCGGCTGCGTCGCGTCTTCTTCCTGCACGGTTCCCGACCGGCAGGACATTGTCCATCCCCCGGTCAGCTGCGGCCGGCTTGGTCGCCCACCAGCGTGCCGATCTTCTCACCCTTGACGGCGCGGGCGATATTGCCCTCCTTCAGGAGCTCGAAGACGACGATCGGGAGGCTGTTGTCACGGCAGAGCGTGACGGCCGTGGCGTCGGCGACCTTCAGGTCCCGGGTGATGACCTCGCCGTAGCCGAGCGCGTCGAACTTCACGGCGTCCGGGTTGGTCTTCGGGTCGGAGTCGTAGACGCCGTCCACACCGTTCTTGCCCATGAGCAGCGCCTCGGCGTCGATCTCCAGGGCGCGCTGGGCGGCGGTGGTGTCGGTGGAGAAGTACGGCATGCCCATACCGGCGCCGAAGATGACCACGCGGCCCTTCTCCAGGTGCCGTACGGCGCGCAGCGGGATGTAGGGCTCGGCGACCTGCCCCATGGTGATGGCGGTCTGCACGCGGCAGTCGACGCCCTCCTTCTCCAGGAAGTCCTGGAGGGCGAGGCAGTTCATCACGGTGCCGAGCATGCCCATGTAGTCGGAGCGGGCGCGGTCCATGCCGCGCACCTGGAGCTCGGCGCCGCGGAAGAAGTTGCCGCCACCGATGACGATCGCAATCTGCGCGCCGTCCCGGACGACGGCCGCGATCTCACGCGCGATGGCGTGCACCACGTCGGGGTCGACGCCCAGTCCCCCGCCACCGGAGAAGGCCTCTCCGGACAGCTTCAGCAGAAACCGGCCGCGTACTTTGCCGTCGTCGCTCTTCTCAGCCTTGGTGGTCATCGGGGATCCCGCCTCTTTCGCGTGTTGCACATACGAAGAAGGCCATTGCCGGTGGGGCGTGGTTCGCATCCCATGCGGCAATGGCCTCCTCGTCAGATCTGCTGTCGCCCGGCACGCGCCGTCGCGTGGACGCGTGTCCGAACGACTGCTGTCGACCCTATCGGGGTCGCGCGCCCGTCGCGGTACGGACTCAGATGCCGACCTTGATGCGCGTGAAGCGCTTCAGGGTGACACCGGCCTCGTCCAGGACCTTCTGGACGGACTTCTTGTTGTCGAGCGCGTAGGGCTGGCCGAGCAGCGTGGCGTCCTTGAAGAAGCCGTTGAGGCGACCCTCGACGATCTTCGGCAGGGCGGCCTCGGGCTTGCCCTCGGCGCGGGTGGTCTCCTCGGCGACGCGGCGCTCGGACTCGACGACCTCGGCCGGCACGTCCTCCTTGGAGAGGTACTTCGGCGCGAAGGCGGCGATGTGCTGGGCGACGCCCTTGGCGATCTCGGCGTTCGGCTTGTCGAACTCGACCAGGACACCGATCTGCGGGGGCAGGTCGGGCATGGTGCGGTGCATGTACGCCGACACGTAGCCGTCGGCGAACTGGGCGAAGCGGTCCAGGACGATCTTCTCGCCCAGGTTGGCGTTGGCCTCGTCCACGAACGCCTGGACGGTCTTGCCCGCCTCGATCTCGGAGGCGAGCAGGGCCTCGAGGTCGGCCGGGGAGGTCTTGACGACGTGCTCGGCGATGGTGGCGGCCACGGCCTGGAACTTGTCGCCCTTGGCGACGAAGTCCGTCTCGCACTTCAGCTCGACGAGGACGCCGGAGGAGTTGTCGTCAGCGATGATCGAGACCACGGCGCCGTTCTCGGCGGAGCGGCCCTCGCGCTTGGCGACGCCCTTCTGGCCCTTGATGCGGAGCGCCTCGACGGCCTTCTCGACGTTGCCCTCGGCCTCGTCCAGCGCCTTCTTGCAGTCCATCATGCCGGCGCCGGTGAGCTCCCGGAGCTTCTTGACGTCGGCGGCGGTGTAGTTCGCCATGAGTCTGTGAGTCTTTCTCGAAGTCTGGAGGTTCGGAGATCTGCGGGATCAGGACCTACTCGAGGGCAGGTGTGCGACACGCCGCCGACCTACGGGTGAACGGCGGGAGCGGATCACTTGTCACCGCTCCCGCCGTCATCGCCTGTGACGGGGCGGTCAGGCCTGCTCGGCCTCGGCGGCCGGAGCGGCCTCCTCGGCAGCGGCCTCCTCGGCAGCGGGGGCCTCGACCGGCTGCTCGGCCTCGGCGGCCGGAGCGGCCTCCTCGGCCTTGTTCTCGTCGGCCTTGTTCTCGTCGGCCTTCTTCTCACCCGCGAGCAGGTCGCGCTCCCACTCGGCCAGCGGCTCGCCGGCGGCCTTCTCGCCCTTGCCGGCCTCGGCGGCACCGGAGCGGGACATCAGGCCCTCGGCGACGGCGTCGGCGATCACGCGGGTGAGCAGGGTGACGGAGCGGATCGCGTCGTCGTTGCCCGGGATCTTGTAGTCGACCTCGTCGGGGTCGCAGTTGGTGTCGAGGATGGCGACGACCGGGATGTTGAGCTTCCGGGCCTCGCCGACCGCGATGTGCTCCTTCTTGGTGTCCACGATCCAGACGGCGCTGGGCACCTTGGACATCTCGCGGATACCGCCGAGGGTCTTCTCCAGCTTGGCCTTCTCGCGGGAGAGGACCAGCAGCTCCTTCTTGGTGAGGCCGGAGGCGGCCACGTCCTCGAAGTCGATCTGCTCGAGCTCCTTCAGGCGCTGCAGGCGCTTGTAGACGGTCGAGAAGTTGGTGAGCATGCCGCCCAGCCAGCGCTGGTTGACGTAGGGCATGCCGACGCGGGTGGCCTGCTCGGCGATGGCCTCCTGCGCCTGCTTCTTCGTGCCGACGAACATGACCGTGCCGCCGTGGGCGACGGTCTCCTTGACGAACTCGTAGGCGCGGTCGATGTACGACAGCGACTGGAGCAGGTCGATGATGTAGATGCCGTTGCGCTCCGTGAAGATGAAGCGCTTCATCTTCGGGTTCCAACGACGGGTCTGGTGACCGAAGTGGACGCCGCTCTCCAGCAGCTCCCGCATCGTGACGACGGCCATGGCCGTATCTCCTTGAATTTCTCGGTTGTGCCGCGGATGCCGGACGGCTTCCGCGCCTGACGCCCACGACGCGCCGTTGCCACGAAGGACCGAGGGGCGCTGACATCCGGGTTCCGGCCGTGACCGGTCCTGATGTCGGGGCGTGCGAAGTCGACCCGGTGGCCCGGGTCGCCACCAGAAGTGTACGGGACCCGCGAGGCGCCGGGTGACGCCGCTGTCCACAAACGGCCGATGGTCCACAGGTCCGGGCGGTGATCACGGTTGTCCGGAAAGCTCTGCGGCATGCGAAAGAGTGCATTCACGAGAGCGTGTACGCGGCTGGTCCTTCTGGTGGTCCTGACCCTGGCGGCACTGCTGGCCCCGCCTCCACCGGGCCTGTCCGCGGCGGGGGCGGTGACCCCGGCGGGTGAGGACGCCGGGATGCCGGCCGTCGGACGGACGTGGCCGGTGGGGGTACGGCCGCGGGTGCTGCGCGGCTGGGAGCCGCCGGCGACGGTGTACGCCCGCGGGCACCGGGGTGTGGACCTGGCGGCTCCACCGGGGACGCCGGTACGGGCGGTGGCCGCGGGCCGGGTCTCCTTCGCGGGCCGGGTGGCCGGAAAGGGCGTCGTCTCGGTGGAGCTCACCGGCACGGGCGATCCCCCGTTGCGCACCACCTACGAACCGGTCCGCGCGTCGGTGACCGAGGACGACGAGGTGACGGCGGGCGAGGTGATCGGCACGGTGGCCCCCACGGGCTCCCACTGCACGGCCCCGTGCGTCCACTGGGGCCTGCTGAGGGGTGACACCTACCTGGATCCGCTCGCCCTGCTGCCCCCGTGGCTCCTGCGCAGAGGGCCGTCGAGACTGCTGCCGGTGCTGGGCGTGCCGGTGCCGGAGTGAGGGCCCTGCCCCGGAACGCGCCCGTCAGCCCCGTACGCCGCGGAGTGCCATCGAGACCGCCGCTTCCGTGATCGCGTCCGGGTGTTCCGCCGCACCCAGCTCGATGCGGCGTACGGCCGCGTCGACCACGCCCTGGAGGAGCATCGCCGCGAGGCGGGGCTCCGCGTGCCCCAGGCCGGCCAGGGCCTCGACGATCATCGCGATGAGGCCGCCGTGCGCGGCACGGATCTTCTCGCGCGCACCCGCGTCGAGCTCGCTCGCGGAGATCGCGACCACGGCGCGGTGCCGCCGGTCCCCGACCAGTTCCAGCTGCTTGCGGACGTACGCCTCGATCTTGGCCTCGGTCCCGTCGGCGGTCGCCATGGCCGCCTCGACCTCCGCCGCCCAGACCGGGAAGTCGACCTCGCACAACTCCTCGACCACGGCGGCCCGCGAGCGGAAGTACTCGTACACGGACGAACGCGCGAGACCCGTGCGCTCGGCGAGAGCCGGGAAGGTCAGCGCCTCCGTACCGCCCTCGGACAGCAGGGAGCGTGCCGCGTCCAGCAGGGCGGCTCGCTGCATCGACCGGTGCTCGGCCACGGAGGCCGCTCGAATCCTTGGCACGTCATCCACTTTACGGACGCCCCGCCCGCGGCGGCCAGAGGATCGGCCGGCTCTCCGCCGGAAGGGCTCAGCGGCCGAAACCCGCCAGCTTCGCGCGCAGCTGCAGCACGGACTTGGTGTGGATCTGACTGACCCGGCTCTCGGTCACGCCCAGCACATTGCCGATCTCGGCGAGGGTGAGTCCTTCGTAGTAGTACAGGGTGACCACCGTCTTCTCCCGCTCCGGCAGTGTGTTGATGGCCCGCGCCAGGAACCTCCGCAGCTCCCGGTCCTCGGCCACCTCCACCGGATTGTCGGCGGCGGTGTCCTCCAGGGTGTCCATGAAACTCAGCTGATCGCCACTGTCGCCCCCGGCGTGCAGCAGCTCCTCCAGGGCGACGACGTTCGCCAGCGACAACTGGCTGAAAACCGCGTGCAGCTCGGCCACCGTGATGTCCATCTCCTCGGCGACCTCGCTCTCGGAGGGGGTGCGCCGCAACCGCGCCTCCAGCGTGGCGTAGGCGCGCTCCACGTTGCGCGCCTTCTGCCGTACCGAGCGCGGGATCCAGTCCAGTGCCCGCAGCTCGTCGATCATCGCGCCCCGGATACGGGTGATCGCGTAGGTCTCGAACTTGATCTCGCGGTCGACGTCGAACTTCTCGATCGCGTCGATCAGCCCGAAGACCCCGGAGGAGACGAAGTCCGCCTGGTCGACATTGGGCGGCAGCCCCACACTGACCCGGCCGGCCACGTACTTCACCAACGGCGAGTAGTGCAGGATCAGCTGTTCCCGCAGCCGCTCGTCCCCCGTCGCCTTGTACGACCGCCACAGCTCGTCGAGCGTCGAGGGAGCGGGCGGCCGCACGCTGCCACCGTCGCGGGCGGCTGGGGGGATCGCCGCCCGGTCGGACCCGGAGGTGTGCTGGGGCATTCGTCGCCTTGTGCCGTTCTGCCGTGGACCGGTACTGCCTGGGTGCGCTGTCTGTCCGATGTCTGAGTGCCTGTCCTTGCCTGTCCGCGTCGGGACCCTCGTGAGCGTAGCGTGACTGCGGCGTCGCGGTGTGCGAAGGGGCGAGGTGGAACCGTGCGCAGATTCGTTCCGGGTGCCGTCCCGCCGGGGCACACCCGTCGCTCTGAGTGATCGACGGGGTAGCCCAACTGACGTAAATCCCAAGGGGTGTCGGGGTTCCCCCGGACGGCCGAACACGCTGTGTCAGCGAGGCTCGGGACCGTCCCGGACCGGGATCACCGCCTGGCGCGTCAACTTCCAGCCGTCGCCGTGTCGTTCGACGTAACCAAGTGCTCGTAGTTCGTACAGTCGCGCGATCACGTCGTCCGGGGTGGTCTGCGCGGCGGGCGCGATCTCCTCCGGCCGGGCCGTTCCGCGCCCCGGCAGCGCGGCGAGGACCTGCCGTCCGGCCGGGTCGAGCAGGTCCCGGGGCAGCACCGGCCCCCGGCGTTCCGGCGCGAGTTCGCCCATGTCGCCGACCAGTTCGACGACCTCGTCGGCGTCGGTGACCAGCACCGCGTCCTGCCGCAGCAGTTCGTGCACCCCGGCGGAGAGCCCGCTGGTGGCCGGCCCCGGTACTCCCATCGTGTGGCGTCCCAGACGGCGGGCCGCCCGGGCGGTCACCAGGGAGCCGCTGCGGTGGGCGGCCTCGACGACGACGGTGCCCCGGGTGAGCGCGGCGATCACTCTGTTGCGGAGGATGAATCTGCTCGGTGTCGGATGATCTCCGGGCGGCAGCTCGCCGATGACGAGGCCCTGTTCCGCGATTCTGCCGATCAGCCCGGTGTGGCCGCGCGGGTAGGGCCGGTCGACTCCGCAGGCGAGTACGGCGATGGTGGCACCGCTCGAGCCGAGGGCGCCGCGGTGGGCCGCGCCGTCGACCCCGTAGGCGCCGCCGGAGACCACGATCCAGCCGCGTTCGGCGAGGCCGGCGGAGAGGGTGGCGGCCATGTGCGCGCCGTACTCGGTGCAGGCTCGGGCGCCGACGACGGCGACCGAGCGCAGCGCCCACATCCGCAGGTCCGCTCCCCCGCGCACCCACAGCCCGAGCGGCCGGGCGTCGCCCAGGTCGTCGAGCTGTCCGGGCCATTGCGGGGCGCCGGGGCCCACGAAGCGCACTCCGGCGTCCCGCGCGACGGCGAGGTCCCTGCGCGGTTCGGCCTGCTCCGCCCGGGCCAGTAACCCGGCCCACCGCTTGCCGCTCGCCCCCGGCAGCGGATCCCCCCGTTTCCGCAGCCGTCGGACCACGGCGTCCACGCCGAGCTCCCGCACCCAGCGCCCGCCGGTCTCGTCACCGGGTTCGATGACCCGGGTGAGGAAGACCCGGCCGAGCAGTTCGTCACCGGCTCCGTCCACGGCGCTCACACCCCCGCCCCGATGGCCATGGGCACGCCGCGCGGGACGCCGGTGCGCAGTTGCAGGGCGAGGGCGACGTCCCCGGCGTCAGGCCGCTCGTGGCCGGTCAGGTCGGCGACGGTCCAGGCGACCCGCAGGACCCGGTCGAGTCCCCGGGCGGTGAGCACGCCCCGTTCCAGGCTGCGCTCGGCGTCGTCCATGGCGCCGGGGGCGGCGTGCCAGCGGCTGCGCAGCTCCCGTCCGGGGACCTCGCTGTTGGTGCGCCACGGAGTGCCGGTGAGTCGCGCCGCGGCGCGGTCCCGGGCCGTCCGCACCCGGTCGGCGACCGTGGCGGTGGTGTCGCCCCGGGCACCGCTCGCCGTCAGTTCGTCACGCGTGACGCGGTCGACCTCGACCCGCAGGTCGACCCGGTCGAGCAGCGGCCCGGACAGTCTGGCCTGGTAGCGGCGGATCGCCGAGGGAGGGCACTCGCACTGCTCGTTCGTCCGCGAGAAGCGCCCGCAGGGGCACGGGTTGGCGGCGAGGACCATCAGGAAGCGCGCGGGGAAGCGCACGACACCGGCGCTGCGCGCGATGATCACGTGCCCGGCCTCCAGCGGCTGCCGCAGCGCGTCCAGGGCCCGGCTGCTGAACTCCGGTGTCTCGTCCAGGAAGAGCACGCCCCGGTGCGAGAGGGACACCGCTCCCGGCCGGGCCGTACCGGGGCCGCCGCCGACGAGTGCCTGCATGGTGGCCGAGTGGTGCGGGGCGCAGTAGGGAGCCGTGTCGATCAGGGGTTTGCCCGGGGGCAGCAGTCCCGCCACCGAGTGCACGGCCGTCACCTCCAGTGAGGCCTGCCGGTCCAGCGGCGGCAGGATCGACGGCAGCCGCTCCGCGAGCATGGTCTTGCCGGCGCCCGGCGGTCCTTCCAGGAAGAGGTGGTGTCCGCCCGCCGCGGCCACCTCCACGGCCGTTCGCGCCGAGAGCTGGCCCACGACGTCCGCGAGGTCATGGCCCTGCTCGTGCGATGCCGCGCCGACGCCGTGCATCCCGGTGTCCGCTCCGGTGCCCGGGGCGCGCAGCCCCGCCAGCAGCGGGTCGGGCCGCGCCTGGTCCTCGGTGTCCTCCTCCGGTACGGGCTCGTCGGTGAGCACCGCGATCAGCTGGCGCAGACTGCGGATGCCCAGGACGGACACCCCCGGCACCAGTGAGGCCTCTGCGGCGGCGCACTCGGGCACCACCACCTGCTCGTATCCCGCGTCGGCCGCGGCCAGTACGGCCGGCAGGATGCCGCGCACCGGCCGCACCCGGCCGTCAAGGCCCAGCTCGCCGATCATGACGATGTCGCCGAGTACCCGCGGATCGATCCGTTCGGCGGCGCCGAGCACCGCGCAGGCGACCGCCAGATCGAAACCGCTGCCGGCCTTCGGGACCGATGCCGGGCTGAGTCCCACGGTGAGTTTCTTCTGCGGCCACTCGCCGCCGGAATTCACCACGGCCGCCCTGACCCGGTCCCTGCTCTCCGACAGGCTCTTGTCCGGCAGCCCCACCAGTGTGAAGGCCGCGACCCCGGGCTCCAGGTCGGCCTGGACCTCCACGACCACGCCCTCGACGCCCACCAGCGTCACCGAGCACGTGCGCGCGAACCCCATGTCAGGCCACCCCCCGGACGTGCTCGACCACGGGTGCGCCGCGGGCCGGCAGCAGCACGCCGACCAGGTCGATGCGGACCCCGCCGGGCGGCGCTCCCCCGTGTTCCCGGAGCCAGCGTTCGGCGAGGTCCCGCAGGCGGTCGGCCTTGGCCGTCGTGACCGCCTCCATGGGGTGCTGGAAGGGGCCTGCCCTGCGGGTCTTCACCTCGCAGACGACCAGGGCGTCCCCGTCCCGGGCCACGATGTCGATCTCGCCGGTCCTGCCGCAGCGCCAGTTGCGCTGCAGGACCGTCATCCCGGACTGGGTCAGCCGCCGTGCGGCCAGTGTCTCGCCGTACCTGCCGAGTGCGCTGCGTGCGCGATGTGCGTTCTGTGCGTTCATGTCGGCACCACCTCCGGCGCCAACGGTCACGCATCCCGCCCGACGGAGTGGATCTTGGTGCAGAACTCGGCGACTGTGGACAACTCCGTCACCCGCACGAGTACGCCGGTTACCCGCCCGGCAGCTCCAGATCGCTCTTGTTGAGCTCCTCGATGTTCACGTCCTTGAACGTCAGGACGCGTACCTGTTTCACGAACCGGGCCGGCCGGTACATGTCCCAGACCCAGGCGTCCGCCATCGACACCTCGAAGAACACCTCGCCCTGGACCGAGTGCACCTGCATCTCGTAGTCGTTGGTGAGATAGAAACGCCGCTCGGTCTCGATCACGTATTTGAACAGACCGACGACATCGCGGTACTCCCGGTAGAGCTTGAGCTCCATCTCGGTCTCGTACTTCTCGAGGTCCTCGGCGCTCATGGCATGTTCCCCTTCAGCCTTGCGATCCCACCATTGTGCGCCAGTCCCGGGAGTCACTGGACGATTTCGGTGTCCAGGGTCACGGGTCCGGCCGGGGGACCTTCGTCGAGCAGTACGCGCAGCAGCTCGGCGAGTCTGGTCGGATACACCGTCTCATGCGCCCGAGCGAGTTCCGGGCACGTCCACCAGCGTGCTCCGGCGACACTGCGCCGTTCCAGCTCGGTCAGCGCCGTGGCCGCGGTCGCGGTCTGGGTGGTGCGGGCGAGGTAGTACCACTCGTCCTGGTCCCAGCGGCGGCCGGCGAACGGGAAGGAGCACCTCCGCCGCCACAGCACGGGCCCGAGCTCGACCTCGGTGATGCCGGTCTCCTCGACGAGTTCCCGCAGGGCGGCCTGTTCACGGGTCTCGTCGCCCTCCACGCCGCCGCCGGGCGTGAACCACCAGTCGTCGGCCGGGTCGTCCGGCTCATGGCCGTGCAGCAGCAGGATGCGGTCCAGCGGGTCGAGCAGAACGACCCGGGCGACCCTGCGCAGCCCGCCCTCGTAGGAGCCCTCGACCGCCGGGACCGGCTCAGCGGACACCGGCGGCCCCCGTGCTCGCCCGGCCCCGGGACGCGGTCGCCCGCTTGGCGAAGGGACCGTACGCGGCCCCGCCGAGAACGAGCACGGCACCGGCGATCACCAGCGCGACGACGGTCCTGAGCGGTCCCGGAGAGGAGAGCGCACCGAGCTGTTCGAATCCGGTGGGTGCCTGGAGCATGCCGTTCATCGGCCAGACCACGGCGTCGACCCTGGCCTGGACCGTGTCGCGGGAGACGGTGCCGCCGGCGGCGTCGGTCAGATGGGCCGTGGAGTCCAGCGACCCGGAGCGCTCGTCACCGAGCAGGAACAGCCGCCCCTTCGGCACGGTCACCTCGGGGATGGCACCGAACCCGGCCGCCGCGCCCTCGGCGAGATACGGTTCGTCGATCTCCTTGCCGTTGACCTTCAGCTTGCCGTCCTGGCAGCAGGAGACCGTGTCACCGCCGACGGCGACCACCCGCTTCACCATGGGGGTGGTCGACCAGGTCGCGTCCGTGAAGACGATGACGTCACCGCGGCGGACGTCGCCGCCGTCGACGCGCTCGGCCAGCACCCGGTCACCGGCACCGATCGTCGGCGCCATCGACGGGGTGGGCACGGTGTACGGCCGGTACAGCAGCGCTCCCCAGACGAATCCGCCGAGGAACAGCACCATGCCCAGGGCCACGGCCAGCCCGGACAGCCGCTGCCCGGTCCGGCCACCCGCCCGGGCGGTGCCCGAGCCGGCGTTGCCGGGGACCGTACGCGTCGTGCTCTGACCACTCATGGGCGGCACCCTACCCGGCGGTACCGGAGCGGGTCAGCCCTCCCGCCGGCCCTCTCCGGCGCCGTACCGCCGGCGCCGCCAGAGCACCAGCGGCACCGCGCCCGCGAGCGCGAGTGTCTGGGGCGCGGCCGTCAGGACCGCGGCGGAGGAGGACCCGGCGGCCAGACCGGGCTGGTCGAAGGTGTCCGGGACGGGCAGGTTGTTCCAGCGGTTGACCGGCCAGGCGATGACGACGGCTCGGCCGACGACCTTGTCCACAGGGACGAAACCGTCGTTCCTGTCGGCCTGGTTGTACCGCGAGTCCCGGGAGTTCTGCCGGTGGTCGCCCATGACCCAGATGTGGTCCTCGGGGACCTTCACCTTGAACTGGCCGCCCTGGTCGTCCTGGCTGCACGGAGTGTTGCCGGGATACACATACGGCTCGTTCAGCGCCATGCCGTTGACCTTCAGCGGGCCGGTGCCCTTGCACTCGATCGTGTCACCGCCGACCCCGACGACCCGCTTGATCAGGTCCTTCTCCTCCGCGGACGGCATCAGACCGATCCAGCTGAGGACCTTCTGCAACGGGTTCGGGTCGGGGGTCGGCTCGCCCGCCAGCCAGTTGTCGGGGTCGTGGAAGACGACGACCTCACCGCGCTCGGGCTCGGAGCCGAACCAGGGGGTGAGCTTGTCGACGAGCACCCGGTCGCCCTGCTGGAGGGTGTTCTGCATCGAGTCGGAGGGGATGGAGAACGCCTGCACCAGGAACGTCTTGATCAGCAGCGCCAGCACCAGCGCGATGCCGATCAGGATCGGCAGCTCCTTCCAGAAGGAGCGGGGCTGCTTCGCCTGGGGGGTGCCGTCGCCCGAACCGCCTTGCGCCGTGGGGGGCTGATTGTCCCCGGGTCCGTCGCCGCCACCCGCCGGGGAGTCGTTCCCGGAGGTCATGAAGTCGTCAGCCGCCGGACCGGCCGCTTCCACGGGACGCCCGCGGTGCTCCTCGCCCTCGCGCCCGGACCGTGCGCCAACCGCCGCATCCCCCACGCCAACTCCTCACTCTCTGCCGCCGCCCGCGCCATGCCCGGCGCAGGCCCACCACTCCCATAACGAGCGGGAGTTCCGCAGGGCTCGGGAGCTGGACCATTCCATCGGGATCGTCCGGGGCAACCCTATGCGACAGCGGGGCGGCAGCGGTCGACCCAGGTGCCGAGTCCGACACGGACGCGTAGGTCGTCGGCTCCTCCAGCGTGCTCCAGTGGCCGAGCGGCCAGGCGATGACCATGGCCCGGCCCACCACCTCGTCCTCGGAGACGGTGCCGCCGTAGTCGGTGTCCTGGTGGGAACGGGAGTCGGCGGAGTTCGCCCGGTGGTCGCCCATCACCCACAGCCGCCCCTCGGGGACGGTGATGTCGAACGGAGTCGTGGACGGGGCGTTGCCGGGATACAGGTAGTCCTCGTTCAGGGGAACGCCGTTGACGGTGACCCGGCCCTGCTCGTCGCAGCACTGGACGCGGTCCCCGCCGACGCCGACGACCCGCTTGATGAGGTCCTTCTCGTTCTCGGACGGCAGCAGTCCGATGAAGGTGAGCCCGTCCTTGATCTGCTTGATCCCGACGGGGTCGTCCTTCTTCGGCGTGGTCCGCTCGTCCTGGAGCCAGCCGCCGGGGTCCTTGAACACGACGACGTCCCCGCGCTGCGGCTTGGAGCCGAACCACGGGGTGAGCTTGTCGACCAGCACCCGGTCACCGATCCGGATCGTCTGCTCCATGGAGCCCGACGGGATGACGAAGGCCTGGACGAGGAACGTCTTCAGCACCAGCGCTATCACGACGGCGACACCCACGAGGAGGGGGATCTCCTTGACGGCGCTGCGCCTGCGGCGCCGCTTGACCTTGCGCTGGAGCTTGCGCCGTTCGGCCCGGCTGCGTCCGGGGGCCGGGCCGGTCGCGCGGCGGGAGCCGGTGGGCAGCAGGTTCTCCGCTGCGCTGTCCGGGGCGCCGCGCGGTTTGCCGCGGTTACCCATGGGCGCCCTCCGCCGCGTTCGTCGCCGGGGCGGGCACGCGCGCGTAGGCGTCGGGCCGGTGCAGCCGGGCGGCGTGGCCGAAGGGCCAGACGATCCCGTCGGCGCGGCCGATCACGCTGTCCACCGGGATCATGCCGCCGCCGGGCGAGCCGAGGTGGTCACGGGAGTCGCTGGAGGCACTGCGGTGGTCCCCGAGGACGAACAGGCGCCCGTCGGGCACGACGACGTCGAAGGACACCGTGGAGGGGCTGTCGCCGGGGAACAGGAAGCCCGACTCGTCGACCGACCGGCCGTTCACCCGGATCCTCCCCTCCCCGTCACAGCAGACCACATGGTCCCCGCCCACCCCGACGACCCGTTTGACGTAGTCGGCGTCACCGAAATACCCGGTGCCGTCGAACACAATCACGTCGCCGCGCCGCGGCCCGGCGTCGAAGCGGTACGCCAACTTATTTACGAGCACGCGGTCCCCGACCCTCAATCCGTGTTCCATCGATCCGCTGGGGATCTGGAACGGCCGCGCCACGAACGTGCTCAGCGCCAGCGGGAACAGCAGGCAGAGCAGCAGGGTCAGGGTAATCCGCCCGCCGGGCAGCCATTGCGTGAGACGCGACACCAACGCGGAACGCGACCGCCCCTCCGGCCCCGCCGTCCCCGAGGTGTCCTCGGGTCCGGCCGGGGGGAGGGAGCGGTCGCGCTCCGTCGGCTGTGCTTCGGTGTCCATCGGGGCCAGATGCTATCCGGCCGCGATATGACGCCGGTAAAGCGCTCAGTTCTCGCGCTTCTCCTTGATCTTCGCCGCCTTGCCGCGCAGCTCGCGCAGGTAGTACAGCTTGGCGCGGCGCACGTCACCCTTGGTGACGAGCTCGATCTTCTCCACGATCGGGGTGTGCACCGGGAAGGTGCGCTCGACGCCGACGGAGAAGGAGACCTTGCGGACCGTGAAGGTCTCGCGCACGCCGGCGCCCTGGCGGCGGATGACCACGCCCTTGAACTGCTGCACACGGGAGCGGTTGCCCTCGATGACACGCACGTGGACGTTGACGGTGTCGCCGGGACGGAAGGCGGGGACGTCGCTGCGCAGCGACGCGGAGTCGACGGAGTCGAGCAGGTGAGACATTTCGTCTGCTTTCTTCGCTGATGCCGCAGGTCATCAACGGCAACTGGAGGCTGGGACCGGTGCCGTGCGGTTCGGGACGGGCGTCGTGTCCCCCTGCGGCAGGGGCGCACGCCGGACGACGCACAGCAGCGGCCTATTCTTCCACGCCGTCGGTCCTGCGCCAAAATCGGCCGTACGGCTCTCCGGCGGGGTCCGGTTCCCAGCCCAGGACGGACAGCATCTCGCGGTCCTTCTTGTCGAAGGCCTTCGGATCACAGCGCTCGATGAGGTCGGGCCGGTTGGCTGTGGTCCGGCGCAGCGCCTCGTCGCGCCGCCAGCGGGCGATCTTCCCGTGGTGGCCGCTGAGCAGCACGTCCGGGATGCCGCGTCCGCGCCACTGCGGCGGCTTGGTGTGGACGGGACCCTCCAGAAGGCTCGCCATGGCCCCGGGCGCGAAGGAGTCGTCGCGGTGCGACTCGGCGTTGCCGAGGACGCCGGGGAGCAGCCGTGCGACGGCCTCCGTGACGACGAGGACCGCCGCCTCGCCGCCGGCCAGCACGTAGTCGCCGATGGACACCTCGTACACGGGCATCCGGGTGGCGTATTCGTCGATGACACGGCGGTCGATGCCCTCGTAGCGGGCCGGGGTGAAGACCAGCCAGGGGCGCTCGGAGAGCTCGACGGCCAGTTCCTGGGTGAAGGGACGGCCGCTGGGAGTGGGAACGATCAGGGCCGGCTCGCGGGAGCCGGTCTCGTAACCGTCCGCCAGGACAGAGTCGAGCGCGTCGCCCCACGGCTCGGTCTTCATGACCATGCCGGGGCCACCACCGTACGGGGTGTCGTCGACGGTGTTGTGGCGGTCGTAGGTCCAGTCACGCAGATCGTGCACGTGGACGTTCAGCTGTCCGCGTGCGCGTGCCTTGCCGACGAGGGAGACGTTCAGCGGCTCGAGGTACTCGGGGAAGATCGTGACGACGTCGAGACGCATTACGCCTCTTCCCCGGCGGCGTCCGGCGCGGAGGCACTGTGTCCATCAACGACTTCGTCGCGGTCCGCGCGGTCGTCGATCAGGCCCGGCGGCGGGTCGATGACCGCGCGCTGCTCCTCCAGATCGATCTCGGTGACGATCTCCTCGACGAACGGCACGTACACCTCGGTGCCGTCGGGGCGCTCGACCACGAAGAGGTCCTGGCTGGGCAGGTGCGAGATCTCGGTGATCCGGCCGACCTGTTCGCCGTCCTTCGTGACGACGTCGAGGTCGATCAGCTGGTGGTCGTAGTACTCGTCCTCGTCCTCGGGCCGCTCGTCCGGGTCGACGTCGGCGATGAGGAGGGTGTTGCGCAGGGCCTCGGCGCCGTTGCGGTCGTGGACGCCCTCGAAGCGCAGCAGGAGACGGCCGCTGTGGACGCGGCCGGTCTCGATGGTGAGCGGCCCGGCGGAGGCGGGGTCGGTGGTCAGGACGGCGCCGGGCCCGAGCCTCAGCTCCGGTTCGTCGGTGCGGACCTCCACGGTGACTTCGCCCTTGATGCCATGGGCGCGGCCGATGCGAGCGACTACCAGCTGCACTGTGCTTGATCTCCTGTCGAACTGCGACGAGCCACTCACGGCTCATACGACTGCGGGCCGGGGACGGCCCAGTGGCCCTCCCCGGCCCGAGCCGGTGCTGCGTTCGGCGTCAGCGGACGTGGTCCACGTCGACGAGGTCGACGCGGACACCGCGGCCGCCGATGGCGCCCACGACGGTACGCAGAGCGCGTGCGGTGCGGCCGTTGCGGCCGATCACCTTGCCGAGGTCGTCCGGGTGGACCCGGACCTCGAGCACACGTCCACGGCGCAGGTCGCGCGAGGCGACCTGCACATCGTCAGGGTTGTCGACGATGCCCTTCACGAGGTGCTCGAGAGCCTCCTCGAGCATGCTCAGGCCTCGGTCGACGCGGACTCGGCCGGGGCCTCGTCCTTCTTCTCAGCCTTCTTCTTCTGGGTGATCGCCTCACCCTTGCCCTCGTCGTCGCCGCCGAGCGCCTCGAAGGACGGACGGGCCGACTTCTCGGCCGGCTGCAGCAGCGGAGCCGGGGCGGGCTCGCCCTTGAACTTCTGCCAGTCGCCGGTCTTCTTCAGGATGGCGAGCACGGGCTCGGTCGGCTGAGCGCCGACACCGAGCCAGTACGCCACGCGCTCGGCGTCGACCTCCATCACCGACGGGTTGTACGTCGGGTGGTACTTGCCGATCTCCTCGATGGCCCGGCCGTCACGGCGGGTACGGGAGTCGGCGACGACGATGCGGTAGTGAGGCGAACGGATCTTGCCCAGACGCTTCAGCTTGATCTTGACTGCCACGGGAGTGGGTTCTCCTGGTTTTGACGTGGTTGGGCACGGCGAGAGTTGCCGCGTGGGGTTGCGGTACCCGAGTGCCCGATGGACGCGTCAGCCGGAGGAGAGAGGGGTCCTGTGCGACTGTCGAGTACAGCTAGTCATTGTGCCACACCCTGTGGGGCGGGGGTGACCGAGGGGTGGGCGCGGTTGACGGGCGCCCGGCGCCGGTGCGGCACGGGGCACCCCGCGTCGGTGTTGGCCGGGAGGTTCGCGCAGCCCGGCGCCTACGGGGCGCCGTCGCGCCCACCCGCGCCGCCCCAGCGGCACGACTGCCCGCGAGGACGGCGCGAGAGCAACGGCGCCCCGCGTCTCCGGCACCCACGAGATGCCTGAGACGATCAGCTTGCCGCTGCTACCACTTCCGGGATCTGGAAGGGTTTGCCGCAGCCGCCGCAGACGATGGGGGCCTGGGCGAGGACCGAGGGAACGACACGGACGTTGCGGCCGCAGTCACAGACGGCCTTGACGCGGACGCCGCCCCCGGAGGAGCCGTGCCGCGCGGCCGGGCCGCGAAAGCTGCGGGCCGTGTCGCCCGCGGTCGCCGCGGAGTGGGCCTTCAGGGCGCGCTGGAGGCGTTCCGTCGTCGGGCGGTAGCGGCGCTTCGCCTCGGGAGTGAGCGTGACCAGTGAGAAGCCGCTGCTGGGGTGCGGTTCCTCGGGGTGGTCCAGGCCCAGTTCCTCGGCGATCGCGAGGAATCTGCGGTTGTGGTAGCGGCCGGCGCGGGATGTGTCGCGTACACCGCGCGCGGCGGCGACGCCGTGGACTGCCTCGTGCAGCAGTCGCTCGAAGGAGAGTTCGTGACCGCACGCGGACGACGACTCCCCGATCAGTGACTCGGGCGCGGCAAGATCGGGCAGCTCGGGGTGGTACCGCTGAATGTCGGCCCACGCCTGTGCCAGCTCTGCGGCGAGAACAGGTGGTGTCTGTGTCGTGCTCACGTAATGACAACGAGGCGGGGTGCCTCTGTGTTCCGATTCCGGGGCATCCCAAATAATTTGCACGTACCCGTCAGTTGCCGCTGATGCGTCCTGACGAGTACGGGTGCGCTGATCTGCGGAGAAGCCTCGCAGCTCACCTCAAGGTGGTGCGTAGGCTGACGTACGCCCCCGCGCGTAAGCGGTCTCCGCGCGCCGGTGCGCGTGAGGCTCGTGGATGCGCAAGAGACATTTCGGTCGCTCTCGCGGGGACACGGCGTCCGGCTCGGCGGGCACGCCACGGGCGCGACGTTACCGGGTCCGCCCTCGCAGCCGCGCACCGCCCCGCCACAAGTCGCTCCCGACTTCGTCGACCTTGGCCGGAATCGGCTACGGGTGCCTTCGCCATGGCGGATCGGGCGGCCCGGGATTACCGGAATGTGAATTCTTGCCACTGGCACAGGCGACTACCAAGCCGCCGCCGCATTCCACTGGACGACACGACGAGGGCGGAGTTTCCTGGCATACGGGGGGTGCGGGGCGCACTGCACGGGGGCCAGGGAATCAGGCACTGCGGCAACTCTCGGCTGATTGGGGCGCTTACCTATGACACCTACGCTCGTGCGGCAGCACCCGCCTCGTACGGGGGCCGTCCCCCGCGTGGACCTGCGTGCACGCGCGCGTGACTGGTCCGAGATCCAGGAGCGGATGCTCGTACCGCTCTACGAGGCCGTCTACGAGCGACTGGACGTGGGACCCGCGACACGACTGCTCGGTCTCGGCTGCGGTTCCGGGCTGGCCCTGCTGATGGCGGCCTCGCGCGGTGCCGCGGTCACCGGTGTCGACACCTGTGCCGACCGGCTGGCCCTCGCACGGGAGCGGTTGCTGCCCGACGAGCGGGACGCACGCGCGCGTGACGACACCCGGATCGTGCGGGGCTCGCCCGGGGAGGCCGCCCGCGCGGACGCGCCGGCGTACACCGTGGTGACCGCCTTCGAGCCGATCGGCTGCCGCGCGGGCGACGCGGAGAGACTGGGCGATCTGCTCACCGAGGCGGTGCCGCTCGCCGGGCGCGGAGCGGCCGTGGTGCTGGCCGGCTGGGGTCCGCCGGAGCGGTGCGCCACGGCGTCCGTGCTCCGAGTGGCGACCAAGCCGGCGGAGCCGCTGCGCGGAGCGTGCACCTGGCGTCCCACGGACCGCGACGACCTGGAGCGGGTCGCCGCGCGGGCGGGGTTGCGGCCGGACGGCTCCGGGCGGGTGGCCTGTCCGTTCGGCTACGCCGACGCGGACAGCGCGGTACGGGGCCTGAAGTCGACCGGGCTGTTCGACCCGGCGGTCACGGCCACGGACCAGGCGCAGGTCGACAAGGAGCTGGCGGAGGCCCTGCATCCGTACCAGCGGCAGGACGGAACCGTGTGGATGCCGAACGTGTTCCGGTACCTCGTCGCGCGCACACCCTGACACGTCGTTGGGGCGCCCTTCGCGTGAGGGGCGCCCCAGTGACGTACCGGCGTAGGTCTCAGCCCATGAACTTCTTGAACTCGTCGGGCAGCTCGAAGTCCTTGCCGCCCTGCTGCGGCAGCCCGAAGGCGCCCGCGCCCTCCGCGGCGGCGGCGCGGCGCGCGGCCTCCTCCTGCTCCTGCTGCTTGCGCTTCATCGGGTTGCCGGAGCGCTGCTTGCCCTTGGCCTGCTTCTGCTTCTTCTTCGTCCGGCCCGGACCGCCGCCCATGCCCGGCATCCCGGGCATCCCCGGCATGCCGCCGCCCTGAGCCATGCGGGACATCATCTTCCGGGCCTCGAAGAACCGCTCGACCAGGCCCTTCACGGCGCTGACCTCGACACCGGAACCCTTGGCGATACGGGCACGGCGCGAGCCGTTGATGATCGTCGGCTCCTGGCGCTCGGCCGGGGTCATCGACTTGATGATCGCGGCGGTGCGGTCGACGTCGCGCTCGTCGAGGTTGTTGATCTGGTCCTTGATCTGGCCCATGCCGGGGAGCATGCCGAGCAGCTTGCTGATGCTGCCCATCTTCCGGACCTGCTCCATCTGGGCCAGGAAGTCGTCCAGGGTGAAGTCCTGGCCCTTCTTCGACGCCAGCTTGGAGGCCATCTTCTCGGCCTCTTCCTGACTGAACGTCTTCTCCGCCTGCTCGATCAGGGTGAGCAGGTCACCCATGTCGAGGATGCGGGAGGCCATCCGGTCCGGGTGGAAGGCGTCGAACTCGTCGAGCTTCTCACCGTTGGACGCGAACATGATCGGCTTGCCGGTGACCTGGCGGATCGACAGGGCGGCACCACCGCGGGCGTCGCCGTCGAGCTTGGAGAGCACCACACCGTCGAAGCCGACGCCGTCGCGGAACGCCTCGGCGGTGTTGACGGCGTCCTGACCGATCATGGCGTCGACGACGAACAGGATCTCGTCGGGCCGGACGGCGTCGCGGATGTCCGCGGCCTGCTGCATCATCTCCTGGTCGATGCCCAGGCGGCCGGCGGTGTCCACGATCACGATGTCGTGGACCTTGGTCCGCGCGAAGTCGATGGAGTCCTTGGCGACCTTCACCGGGTCGCCCACGCCGTTGCCCGGCTCGGGCGCGTAGACGGCGACGCCCGCGCGCTCGGCGACGACGCTGAGCTGGTTGACCGCGTTCGGGCGCTGGAGGTCGGCGGCGACCAGCACCGGCGAGTGGCCCTGCTCCTTGAGCCAGTGGCCGAGCTTGCCCGCGAGGGTGGTCTTACCCGCACCCTGCAGACCGGCGAGCATGATCACGGTCGGCGGCTGCTTGGCGAAGCGCAGCCGGCGGGTCTCACCGCCCAGGATCGTGACGAGCTCGTCGTTCACGATCTTCAGCACCTGCTGGGCGGGGTTCAGCGCCTTGGAGACCTCGACGCCGAGCGCGCGCTCCTTGACGTTCTTGATGAACGTGCGGACCACGGGCAGGGCCACGTCCGCTTCCAGGAGAGCGATGCGGATCTCACGCGCCGTGGCGTCGATGTCCGCTTCGCTCAGCCGGCCTTTTCCGCGGAGATTTTTGAAGGTCGCGCTGAGGCGGTCGGAGAGAGTATCGAACACGGCGGCGTCGGTCCTCGGGGTCGGGGGTGGAACTGGGCTGCCCTCCAGGGTATCCGGCCCGGCAAGCGAATCGCCCCCGCCCGCTGGAGGACCAGTGGACGGGGGCGGATACCCGCGTGTGCGGGGAGCACATCCGGGACGCCGTCTCACGGACGACATCCTCGGACCGTCCCCGCGTCCGCGGAGAGCACACCCGGTCAACGCGGGGAACGATCGCAAGGTCACGCCCGCAACGTCTCCTCCAGCTTCCGGGCCACCGACACCGCCTCGTCACTTGGCAGAGGCGTGCCCTCCGGGGTCGTCACGTAGAAGGCATCCACCGCGTTCGCCCCCAGCGTGCTCACATGCGCACTCCTCACCCACACCCCCGCGTCCTCCAGCGCCCGCCCGATCCGGAACAGCAGCCCCGGCGCGTCCTGCGCGCGGACCTCTATCACGGTGGCGTGCCGGGAGGCGGCCGGGGCGACCGTCACGCGCGGGGGCGGGGCCACCACGCCCCGGCGGCGCGGGTAGGCGGCGTCCCGCTCGGCGAGGCGGGCGGCGATGTCCAGGCTGCCGTCCAGGACGCGTACGAGGTCCGCGCGGAGCCGGGCGGCCTGGGGCAGGGAGCCGTACTCGGCGGCGACTCGCCAGTCCAGCAGCAGCACGGAGCCGTCCACGCCGTCCGGAAGGTCCAGGGCCCGCAGTTCGGCCGTGCGGACGGTCAGCCGGTGCATGGCGAGCACTCCGGCCACGGCGGGCAGCACGCCCGCCTGGTCGGGCACGGCGATACGCAGTTCCACGCCCAGCGGCTCGGGGTCGCCGGAGGGCTCGGCGGACAGCTCGGCCCGGGCCCGCAGGGACAGCACCGGCGCGCCCGTGGCGACGGCCTCGATCGCGAGACGCTCCTGTTCCGCGGTGGGCGCGGCTTCCTCGGGCCCGTCCGGGGCGTCTCCGGACAGCATGGCGGAGACCCTTTTGACCAGGTCGGCGACGAGCGAGGCGCGCCAGGACGACCAGGCGGCAGGACCGGTGGCGAGGGCGTCCGCCTCGGTGAGGGCGTGCAGCAGTTCGAGGGTGCCCTGGGCTCCGACGGCGTCGGCGACCGCGCGTACGGTGGCGGGGTCCTCCAGGTCGCGCCGGGTGGCGGTCTCGACGAGCAGCAGATGGTGGCGTACGAGTGCGGCGATCACCGTGACGTCGTGCTGGTCGAAGCCGATGCGGGCGGCCACGTCCCTGGCGATGACCTCGCCGGCCACCGAGTGGTCGCCGGGCCAGCCCTTGCCGATGTCGTGCAGCAACGCGGCGACCAGCAGCAGGTCGGGGCGGCTGACGCGGCGGGTGAACGCGGAGGCGCGTACGGCGGTCTCGATGAGGTGCCGGTCGACGGTCCACAGGTGCACGGCGTTGCGCTGCGGGCGGCAGCGCACCCGGTCCCAGTCCGGCAGCAGCAGGCTGACCAGGCCCTCCGCCTCCAGCGCCTCCCAGACCTCGACGGTGGGGCGGCCGGAGCCCAGCAGGGTCACGAGTTGTTCCCGCGCCTCGGCGGGCCACGGTGTGGGCAGAGGGCGCGCACCGGTCGCCATGCGCCGTGCGGCGTGCAGGGAGAGCGGGAGCCCGGCCTGGGCGGCGGCGGCCGCGGCACGCAGGGGGAGCACGGGGTCGCGGTCAGGGCGCGCGGCGCGGGCGAGTACCACCTCGCCGTCCTGCTCCACGACCCCTTCGGCCAGCGGGGATCGCTCGGCGGCCGGTTTCCCGCCGCCCAGCATGGCGCGCAGCCGGGGCCGTACCGCGCGGGAGCGCAGGACGCGTCCCACTTCGCGCCAGGTGACGTCACCGGCGTAGGCGATGACCCGCGCGGCCTCGTAGACCTGCCGCAGCAGCGCGTCCGCGTCGAGCACGCCCAGTTCGGCCGCGACCTGGTCCTGCTCCTGGAGCGCGAGCCGGTCGGTGGCACGTCCGGTCGTCAGATGCAGGGCGTCCCGTACGTCGAGGAGCCGGCGGCGGGCGTCGGCGAGGCCCTCGCGCGGGGCGTCGGCGAGCCAGGAGGCGGCCACCGCGCGCAGCGCGGTGGCGTCGCGCAGTCCGCCGCGGGCCTCCTTGAGGTCGGGTTCCAGGAGGTACTGCAGCTCGCCCTGGCGTTCGGCGCGTTCCTCGCACAGTTCCCGGAGGGCGGGGAGACGTTTCGGCGCCTGGTTGCGCCAGTCGGCGAGGACCGCCGTGCGCAGTGCGGTGGTGAGGCCGAGGTCGCCGGCGATGTGCCGGGCGTCCAGGAGTCCGAGCTGCACCTTGAGGTCCTCGCCCGCGGTCTTGCGGGCCTCGGCCGGGGTGCGGACGGAGTGGTCGAGGGCGAGGCCCAGGTCCCAGACGGGGTACCAGAGGCGGTCCGCGAGGGCGGCGACCGCCTCGGGGGCGCCGCCCTCGTGCAGCAGGAGGAGGTCGAGGTCGCTGCGTGGGGAGAGTTCCGCGCGCCCGTAGCCGCCCACGGCGACCAGGGACACTCCGCGCGCCCCTTCGGCGCCGGCCGCGAACAGCCCGGTGAGCCACTGGTCCGTGAGGTCCGCGAGGGCGGCACGGCGCGGCGGCCCGGACCGCGCCTTCTCGTTGAGAAGGTGCAGCCGGGCCGCCGCGTAGCCGCTGGGTCCCGAGTCCTCTGCCTCGCCTCGCATGTCCATCCCCGTCACCCAGCGACTCCTGTTCTGTCCGTCTGCTGTCAGAGCGCGTCCGGGCCGCGCTCGCCGGTCCGTACCCGTACGGCCGTCTCGACCGGGATCGACCAGACCTTGCCGTCGCCGATCTTGCCGGTGCGGGCCGCCTTGACCACGACGTCGACCAGCTGCTCGGCGTCGTCGTCCTCGACCAGTACCTCGATGCGGATCTTGGGCACCAGGTCGACGGTGTACTCGGCGCCGCGGTAGACCTCGGTGTGGCCGCGCTGACGGCCGTAGCCGCTGGCCTCGGTGACCGTCAGACCGTGCACTCCGAAGGCCTGCAGGGCCTCCTTGATCTCGTCGAGCCGGTGCGGCTTGACGACGGCGGTGATGAGCTTCATGCGTCCACCTTCTTGCTCTCGGCCGGGGCGACGGGGGCGGTCACGGCGGTGCGGGCCGCGCCGCCGCCGGCGCCGCTGAAGTCGTATGCGGTCTCGGCGTGCTCGGCCTGGTCGATGCCGGCCACCTCGTCGTCCTCGGAGACTCGCATACCGATGGTCTTGTCGAGGAGGAAGGCGAGGACCGCGGAGACGGCCAGGGAGTAGGCGAGGACGCCGAAGACCCCGGCGCACTGCTTCCAGAACTGGTCCAGGCCGCCGCCGTAGAAGAGGCCCGCGACGTCGGACTGGCCCTTGCCGGTGGCGAAGAAGCCGATGAGCAGGGAGCCGAGGATGCCGCCGACGAGGTGGACGCCGACGACGTCGAGGGAGTCGTCGTAGCCGAGCTTGTACTTCAGGCCGACGGCCATGGCGCACAGCACACCGGCGATGACGCCGACGGCGATCGCGCCGAGCGGGGAGACCGCGCCGCCGGCCGGGGTGATGGCGACCAGGCCGGAGACGGCGCCGGAGGCTGCGCCCAGGGTGGTGAACGCGCCGTGGCGGATCTTCTCGTAGGCGAGCCAGCCGAGGACCGCGGCGCCGGTGGCGACCTGGGTGTTGACGAACATCAGCGCGCCGACGCCGTCGTCGTTGCCGAGCCAGGAGCCGGCGTTGAAGCCGAACCAGCCGAACCACAGGAGCCCTGCGCCGAGCATGACCAGCGGGAGGCTGTGCGGGCGCATCGGGTCCTTCTTGAAGCCGATGCGCTTGCCGATCACCAGGATCACACCGAGCGCGGCGGCACCGGCGTTGATGTGGACCGCCGTACCGCCGGCGAAGTCGATGACGCCCAGCTCGAAGGCCCAGCCGCCGGCGCCCCAGACCCAGTGCGCGACCGGGAAGTAGACGATGGTGGCCCACAGGGCGACGAACAGCGCCCACGCGGTGAACTTCACGCGGTCCGCGAGCGCTCCGCTGATCAGCGCGGGCGTGAGGACGGCGAACATCAGCTGGAAGACCAGGAAGACGAAGACCGGGATGGTGTAGCCGTCCCAGAGTTCCGTCAGACCGATGTCGCTGAGGCCGACCCAGTCGGAGTTCCAGCCGATGATGCCCCCGGAGTCGGTGCCGAACGCCATGGAGAAGCCGTACAGCACCCACAGGACGGTGACGATTCCCAGGCTGATGAAGCTCATCATCAGCATGTTCAGCGTGCTCTTGACGCGGACCATGCCTCCGTAGAAGAAGGCCAGACCCGGGGTCATGAGCATCACCAGGGCGGAACAGATGAGCATGAACCCTGTGTTGGCGGCGGACAGCGTGGGCGCGTCTGCCGCCAGGGTGATGGCTGGTGCCATCGGCGTCTCCTCGTCGTTGGTACGGCCCCGTGCGGGCGAAGCCTTGAGCGGATTGAGGGGTGGGCCGGTTATGCGCCATGAGATTGGCGCAGCGCCGTTTCGGTGGAAGCCCCTCGTTGTTTCGCCGCCGTGACGAAGGCACCCGGCGTGTTACGGGTCGATGAACTGCCGGATCCGGGGCGCGCCGATCGTTATCGTGACGCAACCTTCGGTGCCCGGCGGTGAGCCGTGGCCGGGAGACACACGACCGGCCGCGGCCGGCCTCCGAATGACCTGGCATGGGGGGAGCCGAGTCGGGCAGTTCGGGAGGGCCGGCCGCGGCCGGGGCCTAGCGGTACCTCGGGGGTGTCAGACCGCGTCCGCGGTCTCGGGCAGCTCGATCGCGAGCCGCTCGCTGAGTTCGACGACTTCGGCGAGGTCCCCGAAGTCGCGCACGGCGGTGTCGACCGTCTTTCGGATACGAGTGTTGACGCGCTCGGAACGGACCTTCTTGGCCGCCTTGATGGCGTCGGTGGCGAGAACCGCGCTCTGCTCGGGCTCGCTCTGCAGCAGATGGACGGTGGCCATGCCGACCAGGTTGAGGGCGTAGGAACGCTGGTGTTCGCCGCCCTCCCGGCCGAACAGCTCCACGGCCCGCCGCATCAGCGGCTCGGCGAGCGAGGCGTAGGTGGGGCTGCGGCCGGCGACGTAGGCGAGGTCGCGGAAGGAGTGGGCGTTCTCCGCGTACAGCTCGGCCTCGGAGAAGAAGTGGATCCAGTCGGGGTCGGGCTCGTCCCACTCGTCGGCCTCGGCGAAGGTGTCCTCGGCCATCCGGACGGCCCGCTTGCACCGGCCGGGCTGGCCCATGTTGGCGTAGGCGCGGGCCTCCATCGCATACAGCATCGACTGGGCGCGCGGGCTGGCGCAGTCCCGGCTGCCGTACTGCGCGAGGTGGATCAGCTCCAGGGCGTCCTCCGGCCGGCCGAGGTGGATCATCTGCCGGCTCATGCTGGACAGCACGTACGAGCCGAGCGGCCGGTCGTCGGCTTCCTTGGCGGAGTGCAGGGCGAGCACGAAGTACTTCTGCGCGGTGGGCTGGAGTCCGACGTCGTACGACATCCAGCCGGCCAGTTCGGCGAGTTCGGCGGCGACCTTGAACAGGCGTCGGGCGGTGGCCTCGGGCTGGGGTTCCTGGAGCAGGTCGGTCACCTCGTGCAGCTGTCCGACGACCGCCTTGCGGCGCAGGCCGCCACCGCACTGGGCGTCCCACTGCCGGAACATCACGGTGGTGGTCTCCAGCAGGTCCAGCTCCGGCTTGGACAGCCGGCCGCGGGCGCGCGCGGAGGAGGACACCGGGTCGGCCTCGGGCCGCGGCAGCGGGGCGGACGGGGAGGGGACGAGCCAGCGCTGCATGGGCTCGATGAGGGACGGGCCCGCGGAGAGGGCCAGCGAGCTCCCGAGGAAGCCGCGCCGCGCCAGCATCAGGTCGCTGCGCGAGAACTCGCTGAGCAGGGCCACGGTCTGCGGGCCCGTCCAGGGCAGATCGACGCCGGTCGCGGAGGGTGCCGGGCGGGTGGTGCGCAGACCCAGGTCCTCGACGGAGACGACGACGCCGAAGCGTTCGGAGAACAGTTCGGACAGGATTCTGGGGATCGGCTCGCGCGGGTTCTCACCGTCCAGCCAGCGGCGCACGCGCGAGGTGTCGGTGGAGATGTGGTTGGCGCCCAACTGGCGTGCCCTGCGGTTGACCTGGCGGGCGAGCTCGCCCTTGGACCAGCCGCTGCGGACGAACCACGACGCGAGCAGCTCGTTCGGGCGTTTCTCCGCACTCGCAGTGTTCGTCCCGCCACCGCCGTTGCCGCTCACTGGAACGCCCCCATTCCCTGAAGACCACTTGTCGCCGAGTGCGCCAAGCCCTATCAGAATGCCGGTTGTCGGGGCCGCCCGTCCGAGGGTTGTCACCCTTCGAACGGAAAGCCGAGTTGCCTCCGGCATACCCACGAGTGCATGTGCCCCAAGAAGCCGTGCACACAAAGTAACCCTACGATCACCCGTCTCACCATGACGGAACCGCAATCGCCACCATTCGCCACCCCTTCGAATGAACTCACCGTGGCCATCCCACGATTCACTTGACACAGGACGGCCAAAAGCGGATGCAGCGATGCACCGAGGGGCGCGCATCGCCGGACGTACCACCCCTGGCGCTTCAGCGCGCCGGTTGAGTGGAGCGACACCGGGAAGTTGGAAACAGAGAGTCACACTCCGCGTTCGCTGCGTAACCGTCGGTATGTCGGACCCGTTGGAGGGGGCATGGGCTTCACGATCGGCATCAGCCGGGGCATCCGCGACATCCGGTCCGGCTCGCGTCGCCGGAGCCGCTCCTCGGACGGCACCGTCGTGGCGGAGTACACCGGCCTGTGGGGCTGGGACGTGGTGCCGGGCGTCCGGGCCGCCGCGGGCGCCTGTTCCTGCGGACGCGCCGGCTGCCGGGCACCGGGCGCGCATCCGCTGGACCACGCGCCGGTGATCCGCGCCGGGGCCCCGCTGGACGAGGTGACCGCGGTCTGGTCGGAGTTCCCGGGGGCCTCGCTGATGCTGCCGGTCGGGCGGGCGTTCGACGTGATCGAGGTCGCGGAGGCCGCGGGACGTCACGCCCTGGCCCGGCTGGAGCGCATGGGCCTGCCGGTCGGCCCGGTCGCCGCCGTCCCGGACGGCCGCGCCCACTTCTTCGTCGCCCCCGGCGCCGCCGCCGCACTGCCCGAGCTGCTCTACCGCATGGGCTGGGACGATCCGGCCGCCCTGGACCTGCACGGCCTCGGACCCGGTACGCACATCACGGCACCGCCGTCCGACCGGGGCGACCTGGGCCCGGTGCGCTGGCTCCGTTCCCCCGCCCTGGACTCGGCGTCCCGCCGCCCGCCCGAGGCCCGCCTGCTGCTGGGCACGCTGGCGTACGTGGCGCACCGGTCGGGTGCGTAGCCACACGGGTTTCCGCCGCCCCGCGATCCGCGGGCAGTCGTGCCTCCCCCAGTGACTCAAGAGCCTGTGAGGTACCCCCCAGGGCGATGGGGATCCCCCCGCTCGAGCAGAGCCGAGAGCAGGAGAGGCATCCCGCAAGCGCCGGGCAGCGCGATCCACCCCCGGCCCACGCCGACGCCGCACACCCCCGGACACGGCGAAGCGCCCGTCCCCCGGTCTGCTCGGGGGCGGGCGCTTCTTCGCGTCTGCCGCGGATCCGTCCGAGGGAGCCGGGGTCACTCCCCGATGAGGGCGTCCACGAACGCGTCCGGTTCGAACGGCGCCAGATCGTCCGCGCCCTCGCCGAGCCCGATCAGCTTGACCGGCACGCCCAGCTCGCGCTGCACGGCGATCACGATGCCGCCCTTGGCCGTGCCGTCCAACTTGGTGAGCACGATGCCGGTGATGTCGACGACCTCGGCGAAGACCCGGGCCTGCACCAGACCGTTCTGACCGGTGGTGGCGTCGAGCACGAGCAGCACCTCGTCCAGCGGGGCCTGCTTCTCCACGACCCGCTTGACCTTGCCGAGCTCGTCCATGAGGCCGGTCTTGGTGTGCAGCCGGCCGGCGGTGTCGATGAGCACGGCGTCGGCGGTCATCTCCTTGCCCTCCTTGACCGCGTCGAACGCGACGGAGGCGGGGTCACCGCCCTCCGGGCCGCGCACGGTGTGGGCGCCGACCCGCTCGCCCCAGGTCTGCAGCTGGTCGGCGGCGGCGGCACGGAAGGTGTCGGCGGCACCGAGCACGACGGTGTTGCCGTCGGCGACCAGGACGCGGGCGAGCTTGCCGGTGGTGGTGGTCTTGCCGGTGCCGTTGACGCCGACGACCATCACGACGCCGGGGCCACCGGCCGCGTTCTCGGTGTGCACGGTGCGGTCCATCCCGGGACCGACCAGCGTGATCAGCTCCTCGCGGAGCAGTCCGCGCAGCTCCTCGGGGGTGCGGGTGCCGAGCACCTTCACACGCTCGCGCAGCCGCTCGACCAGCTCCTGGGTGGGCTGCACACCGACGTCGGCGGTGAGCAGGGTGTCCTCGATCTCCTCCCAGGTGTCCTCGTCGAGGTGCTCGCGGGACAGCAGGACGAGCAGGCCCTTGCCCAGGGCGTTCTGCGAACGGGAGAGACGGGCGCGCAGCCGGACCAGACGGCCGGCGGTGGGCTCCGGGATCTCGATCTCGGGAGCCTCGGCGGCGGGCGGTTCCTCGATGACGACGGGACCTGCGCCCGCCGGAAGATCAACCTCCTCTATGGTGCGCCGCGGTTCCTCCCGCGGCGTCTCGGCCTCTTCGCCGACGTGCGGCTCGGCCGGAGGGGCGGTGATGTCGGGCGCGGCGGGCGGCGGCGGGGGCAGCGGCTTCCTGCGCCGGCTGCCGACGATGAGCCCGCCGAGCGCGCCGAGCACGACCACGGCGATGACTACAGCAAGGATGACGATGTCCATAACAGCCCCAGTATGGCGTGACCTCCCGCGAGGCCGTTCGTTGTACGCGCGGCGTCCGCGAAGGCGCACGCCCGGTGCCCGGTCCCCGGGGAGAACACACCACCGCCCCTGCCCGGGCGACCCGGGCGAGGGCGGCGGTAAAGGTACGGGGAGAGGGGCAGCGGGGACTTGAGCCCTTCCCCCCGGACTTGGGGGGCTGCTCAGCCCATCTCCTCCAGCGACTTGCCCTTCGTCTCCTTCACGAACTTGAGGACGAACGGGATGGAGAGCGCGGCGAAGAGGGTGTAGATCACGTAGGTGACCGACAGGTTCCAGTCGGCCAGCGAGGGGAAGCTCGCGGTGATGGCCCAGTTGGCGATCCACTGCGCGGCGGCGGCGACACCGAGGGCGGCGGCGCGGATCCGGTTGGGGAACATCTCGCCGAGCATGACCCAGACGACCACACCCCACGACAGGGCGAAGAAGAGGACGAAGACGTGCGCGGCGATCAGGGCCACCCAGCCCTGGGTGGCGGGCAGCTGTCCGTCGACGAGGTCGGCGGAGAAGGCCCAGGCCTCGAGGGCGAGGCCGATCACCATGCCGACGGAGCCGATGATCGCGAGCGGCCTGCGGCCGATGCGGTCGACGAAGATCATCGCGATGACGGTGCCGACGATGTTGATGATCGACGTGGTGAACGAGTAGAAGAACGAGTCCGTCGGGTCGACGCCGACCGACTGCCACAGCGTCGAGGAGTAGTAGAACGCGACGTTGATGCCGACGAACTGCTGGAACACCGACAGGCCGATGCCGATCCAGACGATCGGCTTGAAGAAGAAGCTGCCACCGAGCAGGTCCTTGAAGCTGGACTTCTCCTCGCGGTGCATCGCCGACTCGATCTCGGTGACGCGGGCGGTCAGGTCGATGTCCTTGCCCTCGACCTCTTCGAGGATCTGCCGGGCGCGCTCGTGCTTGCCGACGGAGATCAGGTAGCGCGGGGACTCGGGGATGGCGAAGGAGAGCAGGCCGTAGAGGACGGCCGGGACGACCATGACGCCGAGCATGACCTGCCAGGCTTCCAGGCCCATCAGCTCACCGCGCTGGTCACCGTCGGCGGCGTTGAGGATGCCCCAGTTGACCAGCTGCGAGACGGCGATGCCGACGACGATCGCGGCCTGCTGGAAGGAGCCGAGCCGGCCGCGGTAGGCGGGCGGGGCGACCTCGGCGATGTAGGCCGGGCCGATGACGGAGGCCATGCCGATCGCGAAGCCGCCGACGACCCGCCAGAAGGCGAGGTCCCACAGCGAGAAGGGCAGCGCGGAGCCGACGGCGCTGATGGTGAACAGGACCGCGGCGATCTGCATGCACCGGATGCGGCCGATGCGGTCGGCTATGCGGCCGGCGGTCGCGGCGCCGATGGCACAACCGATCAGGGCGACGGCGATGACCTGCGCGAGCGCGGCGGAGCCGATGTCATAACGGTCGCGGATGGCCTCGACGGCACCGTTGATCACGGAACTGTCGTAGCCGAAGAGGAAACCGCCCATGGCGGCCGCCGCCGCGATGAAGATGACGTGCCCGAGATGTTCGGGGTGAGCCGCCTTGGCTCCTGGCTGTTGTGCCTGCGATGTGCTGGTCACGTTGTACTCCTCGGGCCACCGGCAACATCGCCGGATGGGGGTCAGCCCTTCGAGGTCCAACTGAAGGTACCTGAAGGTAAAAGCAACATTGCAGAGAATATGTCTTCAACTTTTGAAGTCAATAGGGGGTGCGGTGTGAGTTTGGAGACGCAGGAAAGGAAGGGATGTTCAGAAGTTGAAGGCTTGGTGTCGCTCTAGCGCAGGCGTTGGCTGATGACCTTGGATACGCCGTCGCCCTGCATGGAGACGCCGTACAGCGCGTCGGCGACCTCCATGGTGCGCTTCTGGTGCGTGATCACGATCAGCTGCGAGGCCTCCTGCAGCTCCTGCATGATCCGGATCAGCCGCTGGAGGTTGGTGTCGTCGAGGGCGGCCTCGACCTCGTCCATGACATAGAACGGACTGGGCCGCGCCTTGAAGATCGACACGAGCATCGCCACGGCGGTCAGCGACCGCTCGCCGCCCGAGAGCAGGGAGAGGCGCTTGACCTTCTTGCCGGGCGGACGCGCCTCGACGTCCACGCCCGTGGTGAGCATGTTGTCGGGGTCGGTCAGCACCAGGCGCCCCTCACCACCCGGGAACAGCCGGGAGAAGACACCCTCGAACTCGCGCGCGGTGTCCCGGTATGCCTCGGTGAAGACCTGTTCGACGCGTTCGTCGACCTCCTTGACGACCTGGAGCAGGTCCGCGCGGGTCTTCCTCAGGTCCTCCAGCTGCTCACTGAGGAACTGGTGGCGTTCCTCGAGCGCCGCGTACTCCTCCAGGGCGAGCGGGTTCACCTTGCCGAGCTGCTGGTAGGCGCGCTCGGCGGCCTTCAGGCGCTTCTCCTGTTCGGCCCGTACGAAGGGACGGGGCCTGTTGCCCGGGTGCTCCCCCGCGGCGGAGCCGCTGTGGGAATCAGCCTCCGGCAGCTGTTCGCCCTCGGCGGGGGGCGAGGGCGGCACCGGCTGGTGCGGGCCGTACTCCGACACCAGCCCGGCCGGTTCCACACCCAGTTCCTCCAGCGCCCTGGTCTCCAGCTGCTCCATCCGCAGCCGTTTCTCGGCGCCGAGTACCTCGCCCCGGTGAACTGAATCCGTCAACTTGTCGAGTTCCGCCTTGAGATCGCGTCCCTCGGTGCGGGCACGGGCGAGTTCCTGCTCGCGGCGGGCCCTGGCCGCGTCGGCGGCGGTGCGTTCCTCGTCGGCGCGGGCGAGGGAGACCTCGACGTGCGCGAGGAGCTGTCGGGCGCCGGAGGCGACGGCGCCGGCGACGGCCGCCTCGTGGCGCAGCCGGGCACGGCGGTGTTCGGCACGCGCGCGTGCCTCGCGTTCCGCGCGGGCGGCGCGGTCCAGTGAGTCGGCCCGTCCGGCGAGTCCCTTGACCCGTTCCTCGTGGGTGCGGGCCTGGAGGCGGGCCTCCATCTCGGTCTGGCGGGCATTGGCCCCGTCGGCGGCGAGCCGGTCGCGCACGGAGGTGTCGGGCTCCTCCTCGTACGGCATCTCCTCGGCGACCTCGAGTCGTTCGGCGAGTTCCTCGACGTCGGTGAGCGCCGTGTCGAGGGCTCCCTGCGCCCGGGCCGCGGCGGCGCCGGCCCGCTCGGCCTCCCCGGCGGCACCGCGCGCCTGTCCCGCGAGCCGGCCGAGCTGCTGGGCGACGGAGGACTTCTCCCGGTCCGCGGCCCGGCGCCGCTCCCCCAGGTCCTCGACGAGGGCCGCGCACTCCCGGCGACGCCCGGCCGCCGCCTCCTGCGCCTCGGCCAGTTCCGCGCACCGCACGGCCAGCTCCTCCAGCTCGGCGGCGGCCTCGTCCACGGATGCCTGTACTTCCAGCAGGCTGGGGGCGCCTGCGGAGCCGCCCTGCGCGAAGTGGGCGCCGAGGAGGTCGCCTTCGGCGGTGACGGCGGTGAGGCCGGGGTGGGCGGCGACGAGTTCCTCGGCGTCCTCCAGGGTGTCGACGACGACGATGCGGTGCAGGAGCCGTCGTACGGCCGGCATGAGGTCGGCGGGTCCGCTCACGAGGCGCTCGGCGGGGAGGGCGGAGACGGGCGGTTCGGCGGCTGCGGGTTCGTTGTGGCCGGTCGCGCGGTTCCCCGCGGGCCCGCCGGCCAGGCCGGCGGAGGGAGGGGGGACCGAGTTCCCCTCCGGTGCTCCTGCCAGGAGCAGGGCCGCCCGGCCCGCGTCCTGTGTGCGCAGGAGACGGATCGCACCGGCCGCGGCGGACGGTGAGGTCACCGCGAGGGCGTCCGCGGCCGTGCCGAACGCGGCCGCGAGCGGTACCTCGTAGCCGGCCGTCACCGTCAGCAGTTCCGCCGCCGGGCCCAGCAGCCCCGTGAGGCGGTCCTTCGCACCCAGCAGGGCGCCGGTGCCGTCCTTGCGACGCAGGCCGAGCGCGAGGGCCTCGTGGCGGGCCTGGGTTGCGGCGTGCTTTCGTTCCGCGGCGGTGACCGCCTCGCGGGCGGCGGTGAGGGCGGTCTCGGTCTCCGCGAGCCGCCGCTTGGCGTCCTCGTGCCGCTCGGCGAGTTCGGCGTCGCCCGCGTCGAGGCCGTCGACCTCGGCCTTGAGGGCCTCGTACTCCTCCTGCGCGGCGACGGCCCGCTCCCGGGCCTCGTCACGGGCGGCGGCCAGTCGCTCGATCTCGGCCTGGGCGGCGGCGGCACGCGAACGGGCCGCGCCCACCTGCCCCTTGAGCCGGGCGAGCCCTTCGCGCCGGTCGGCGATGGCCCGCGCGGCGTCCTTCAGCCGCCGTTCCTCCTGGGCGAGTTCGCGTTCCAGCTCCGCGCGGTGGGCGACCGTGTCCTCCAGTGCGCGTTCGGCCGCCTCCAGGGCGGCCTCCAGTTCGGCCTCCTGCTCGCGGACGCGGGCGGCCTCGCGCTCCATGTCCTCCGGGTCCCGGCCACGCCGCTCCTCGGGGGGCGCGGAGGTCGCGCTCTTCACGCGCGCGTCGGCCAGCGAGATCGTGCCGCGCACCCGCTCGGCGAGCTGGGAGAGCTCGTACCAGGTCTGCTGGGCGCTTTGCAGCCGCGGGGTGAGCCGGCGCACCTCGTCCTCCAGGTGGGCCTCGCGCTGGAGGGCCTTCCTCAGCTCGGCCTCGGCTGCCTCCTTGCGCTCCTTGAGGGCGGCCTCGTCGGCGATCTCGGCCTGCAGCGCCTCGCGCAGTCGTACGAGGTCGTCGGCGAGCAGACGCAGCCGGGCGTCGCGCAGGTCGGCCTGGATGACGGTGGCCCGCCGCGCGACGGCGGCCTGGCGGCCGAGCGGCTTGAGCTGGCGCCGCAGCTCCTCGGTGAGGTCCTGCACCCGTGCGAGGTTGGCCTGCATCGCGTCCAGCTTCCGCAGCGCCTTCTCCTTGCGCTTGCGGTGCTTGAGGACGCCGGCGGCCTCCTCGATGAAGGCGCGGCGGCCCGTGGGGTCGGCGTGCAGTACGGAGTCGAGCCGGCCCTGACCGACGATGACGTGCATCTCCCGGCCGATGCCGGAGTCGGAGAGCAGCTCCTGGATGTCGAGGAGCCGGCAGGTGTCGCCGTTGATCTGGTACTCGCTGCCGCCGTTGCGGAACATGATCCGCGTGATGGTGACCTCGGCGTACTCGATGGGGAGGGCGCCGTCGGAGTTGTCGATGGTCAGGGACACCTCGGCACGGCCCAGCGGGGGACGGCCGGTGGTGCCGGCGAAGATGACGTCCTCCATCTTGCCGCCGCGCAGCGATTTGGCGCCCTGCTCGCCCATGACCCAGCTGAGCGCGTCCACGACATTGGACTTGCCCGAGCCGTTCGGACCCACGACGCACGTGATCCCCGGCTCGAAGCGGAGCGTGGTCGCGGAGGCGAACGACTTGAAGCCACGGAGGGTCAGGGCCTTGAGGTGCACGCCGCCGGACTCTACCCGCCGGTCAGGTCTCACTCCATGAACGCACGGTTTCGCGGGTGAACGCGCAGGGCACATCAGACGTTGAAGACGGTGAAAGGATGCGCGGGACAACGAGCACGGGGCGCGGGGGCAGGGGCGAGGTCGCGGAGGCGGGAAAGAAAGAAGGGACGCCGGGGCGTCCCTTGCAATTCTGACTGCTTGGCGGTGATGACGGGCGGGCCCGACCACTGCTGTGCTGTTCGTACAGCGGTGAAGTGATCAGCGGTGCAGTGATCAGGTGAGCGCAGGCTCCGCCTGGTGTGCGTCAACGCTCTCCATGATCCTGTCGTGAGAAGCGGCAGCCGCCAGCGCGTCCTTCTCCGCCTGGATCCGTACGAGCTCGGATTCCAGGTCCTGGACGCGCTGCTGGAGCCGTCGCATCTCGGAGAGGAGTCGCGGGTCGGAGCCGCCGACGTAACCGAGAAGCGCCTTTGCCATGATGGATGGGCCTCCACACTGAGTGACCGACCGATGCGGTGTGGGTCGTGAGGGATTCGCACCCGCGGTGCTTGGCAGGCCTGGAGTTGTGCTGCCGTTCAGCCATGCCAAACAGCTAAGGTGCGCGGGGCTTTCAGCGTCTCACCAAAAAGTTTGAGGGTCAACACGATCACGCCCCGTATTGGCGGACAACCGGGTGCGCACGGCCGGCGAACGGCGGCGGCGCGCGTCTCACGGGTCCTCGGGACGTGGCGATCATCTTGGCGGTCGGCGCCGCCCGCGGCAAGCCCTTCTCGGCAATCACCAGGACTTTTTCGCCCGGGAGGGCTCGTCGCGCGGACCGTTCATGGCGCTCGGGGCCGCCGGGGCGGGCGGGATCAGCGGATGGCGAAGCCCTCGTAGCCCCCGCGCGGTGTGTCCCAGATCTCGGTGACTCCGTCCACATGCCCGGGCGTGTCGCCGGCCTGGAGCCAGTCGAGCAGTCCCTCGCAGCGTTCACGGGCGCCCTCGGCGACCACTTGGACCCTGCCGTCGCCCAGATTGAGAGCAAAACCACTCAGGCCGCCGATCTCCAGCGCCTTGGCCCGGGTGAACCAGCGGAAACCCACACCTTGGACACGTCCGCGTACCCAGGCGACCAGTCGCACATCCTCGCTCATGGCTGCAACCTAACCGGACAAAGCCACTTGGGGCACACCTTGCCCTTGCGCCATGCGGTAGCGTCCCCACCCATGAATCTCATATGAAACTCACTCGTTGGTGTGAGTTTCGTGATCATCGGGTTTCGGGTTGGTCGCCAGCACGAGTCGACCGCGAGGACGAGGAAGGCCAGGACATGGGACGCCACCGACGCTCCGCCGCCGGCCGCGCCGCCACGGGCCGCGCCACCGGGATCACTCACGACGCCCTCCACGACGGCGGCCCGCTTCCGCGGGGCGACCGGGGGGACGGTCCGCCCACGATGGGCACCGCGCCGTATCTGAACCCGCAGGCGTACGCCGAGACGTACGCGAAGAGCGAGGCCTATCTCTACGCGGCGGACGACTCCGGAACCCCCGCGGGGGGCGGCGACTTCACCCGCGGCGGCTTCCCGGGCGCCGGCTTCTCGACGGGCCCGGACCGGATCGGCCACGCCTTCGCCGGTGACGGCCTCGCGCCCGACGACGACGCGCCCCGCACCGGCGGGCACCGGCGCCGGAAGAAAAAGGCCGCGACCCCGGTCCGTACCGGCCTGCTCGGCGTCTCCGCCGCGGTGGCCCTCGGCACGGTGGCGGTGGCCACGGGCGCGGTGCCCGGTCTGGAGAACTACCGGCTCGGCGGCGACAGCACCTCCGGTGACAGCGTGCAGGCCGGGGACCTGCCCACCAACTCGCCCAGTGAGCAGGGCGGCACGTCCGGCGGTCTGGAGAGCCCGAGCCGCGACGCCGGCACCCCGGCGAGCCGCGACGCCGAGCGCTCCACCTCGCCCGAGCCGTCCGCGTCGACCTCGACGCCGGCCGAGCCGACGAAGACCCCGGGGAAGAAGACCCCGGAGAAGAGGACTCCAGAGAAGAAGGAGACCGCGGCGGCCCCGGAGAAGACCGCGGAGGAGACGCCGTCCCGCAAGGCGGCGCCGGAGCCGGAGAAGGAGACGAGCAGTCCGGTGACCGGGTCGGCGGAGGCCGTCGCCGGTGCCGAGGTGCTCCGGCTGGTCAACGTCGAGCGGGCCAAGGTGGGTTGCAGCCCGGTCACCGCGGACGGCGCGCTGACCGATCTGGCCACGGCGTTCAGCGACGACATGGCCGACCGGGGCTTCTTCGACCACACCGACCCCGACGGCGACACCCCGTGGGACAGGGCCAAGACGGCCGGCATAAGCAACCTGGGCGGCGAGAACATCGCCCGGGGCCAGGCCGACGCCGAAGCCGTGATGCAGGCCTGGATGGACAGCCCCGGCCACAAGGCGAACATACTGAACTGCGACTTCAAGACGCTGGGCGTGGGTGTCCGCATGGGGTCGGGCGGTCCGTGGTGGACCCAGAACTTCGGGTACTGACTTCTGGTTAGCGCAATCCGATGGCCAGCGCTGCTCTGGCGTAGGCTTGCCTCATGACGACCGTGCGGCGCCCGGAGGAGCAGGAGCTCCCCTTCAACGTGTTCGCCAAGGCGTGCCCGTCCCGCGGCACGCTGGAGCATGTGACCGGACGCTGGGGCGCGCTGACCCTCGGCGCGCTCCACGAGGGCTCGCTCCGGTTCAACGAGCTGCGCCGCCGGGTCGACGGGGTGAGCGAGAAGATGCTCTCCCAGACGCTGCACGCGCTGGAGCGCGACGGGCTGGTGCACCGCGAGGCCCAGCCGACCAACCCGCCCCGCGTGGACTACGAACTGACCCCGCTGGGTTACGAAGTCGCCCGGCGTCTGCTGTCCCTCATCCAGTGCGTCGAGGGCAGCATGGACGCCGTGCTCGAGGCCCGTGAGCGCTACGACGGGACGCGCGGCGCCCGCTGACACCTCGGGCAGAAGTAGCTGGAGCGGTTCATCCACGCCCGCCGGCGCATCGGCGTGCCGCAGCGGCGGCAGGGCAGACCCTCGCGGCCGTACGCGTCCAGGGACCGGTCGAAGTAGCCGGACTCCCCGTTGACGTTGACGTAGAGACTGTCGAAGCTGGTGCCGCCCACCGCGAGCGCCGCGTTCATGACGTCCCGGACGTGGCCCAGCAGGAGCAGGGTGCGCGGGCGGGTGAAGCCGGCCGTCGGGCGTTCGTAGTGGATGCGGGCCCGCCACAGCGCCTCGTCGGCGTAGATGTTGCCGACGCCGCTGATCAGTGACTGGTCGAGCAGGGCCCGCTTGATCGTGGTCCGCTTGCGGCGCAGCGCCTGGTGGAACGCCTCCTCGTCGAAGAGCGGGTCGAGGGGGTCCCGGGCGATGTGCGCGATGACGTCGGGCAGGCCGTCGGGGGTGTTCTCGTGCAGTGACAGCCCGCCGAAGGTGCGCTGGTCGACGAAGCGGAGTTCGGTGTCCGCCGCGTCGGTGAAGCGGACGCGGACGCGCAGGTGCTTCTCGTCCGGCGCCGTGTGCGGCCGCACCAGCAGCTGGCCGCTCATGCCGAGGTGGGCCAGGACCGACTGGCCGGTGTCCTCCAGGGGCAGCCACAGGTACTTGCCCCGGCGGCTGGGGACACCGATGCGGTGCCCCTCGAGCCGGTGCGCGAAGTCGTCGGCGCCGGTGACATGACGGCGTACCGCGCGCGGGTGCAGCACCTCGGCGTCGGCGACGGTCCGGTGGGCGACCCACCGCTCGAGTCCGCGCCGTACGACCTCGACCTCGGGCAGCTCGGGCATGGCGTCTCCTCCCAGGACCGGTGGACGAGCACCGAGCGCCCGCCCCGGTGCGGGGCGGGCGCTCGGGTCGCGTTGTTCGTCAGGCGGAGGCCGACGGGGCGTCGGCGCTCTTCCCGGAGGCATCGGCTTCGGCGACCCGGACGGTCTCCTCCGCCTCCGCCGCCGCCTTGGCGCGCTCGTCCGCCGCGGCCCGGATGGCGCGCCACGCGGACTCGGCGGCCTGCTGCTCCGCCTCCTTCTTGCTGCGGCCGGTGCCGGTGCCGTACGAGACGCCTCCGACGCGGGCGGCAGCAGTGAAGGTCTTCTCGTGGTCGGGGCCGGTCTCCGTGACCAGGTACTCGGGCACGCCGAGTCCTTCGGTCGCGGTGAGCTCCTGGAGACTGGTCTTCCAGTCCAGGCCGGCACCGAGGTTCGAGGACTTCTCGATCAACGGGTCGAACAGGCGGTGCACCAGCTCCGCCGCCGAGTCCAGGCCCTGGTCGAGATAGACGGCGCCGATCACCGCTTCGAGGGTGTCGGCGAGGATGGATGCCTTGTCCCGGCCGCCCGTGCCCTCTTCACCGCGGCCGAGCCGGATGAAGGAGCCCAGTTCGAGCCCACGGCCCACCTCCGCCAGCGCACGCGAGTTGACCACCGCGGCCCGCAGCTTGGCCAGCTGGCCTTCGGGCAGGTCGGGGTGGATGCGGTACAGCGTGTCCGTGACGACGAGGCCGAGCACGGAGTCCCCGAGGAACTCCAGCCGCTCGTTCGTCGGCAGACCGCCGTTCTCGTACGCGTACGAACGGTGGGTCAGCGCACGCACCAGAAGGGCGGACTCGAGCCGATAGCCGAGCCGCCCTTCCAGAAGCGTGTGGGACGAGGCCTGGTTGTCCGCTGAGTTCTTCTTCGGCGTCGACACAGTGCCTCTCACCAGCCGCTCAGACCTCGAGGACCTGGCGCTTGTTGTAAGTGCCGCAAGACGGGCACGCGATGTGCTGCAGCTTGGGCTCGTGGCAGCGCTCGCACGCAACCAGGGTGGGGACCGCAGCCTTCCACTGCGACCGGCGGTGGCGCGTGTTGCTGCGCGACATCTTCCGCTTCGGAACAGCCACGGCTACTTCTCCTGCTTCTCGTCGACGCCAGGTTCGGCGCCGCTCATCTCGTCCTTCTCGCCGTCTCCGAGTGAGCCGGCGAGTCCCTGCAAAGCCGCCCAACGGATGTCGACGGCGTCATGGTGGTGGTCCGGGTCGTCGGCGAGCCGTGCTCCGCACTCGGAACACAGACCCGGGCAGTCTTCCCGGCACACCGGCTGCATCGGCAGTGCGAGCACCACCGCATCGCGCAGCACGGGCTCGAGGTCGAACATGCCGTCCTCGAGAAAGAGCCTGTCCTCGTCGTCCTCGGCGTCGTCGCCCGGTTCCGCGATCACGCGGCCCCGGTCGTCGGCGTCAGGGTACGAGAACATCTCCTGGAAGTCCGCTTCGAGCTCCTGCTCCAGCGGCTCCAGACACCTTACGCACTCCCCCTCGGCCTTGGCACGGGCGGTGCCTGTGACGAGCACACCTTCCATGACCGACTCGAGTCGGAGCTCCAGCTCCACCGGGGCGCCTTCCGGCACTCCGATGACGTCCTTGAGCCCGAGGTCCTGGGGAGCGTCGACCGTGCGGGTCAGGCGCTGCAGCGCACCGGGCCGCCGCCCCAGCTCGTGCGTGTCGAACACGAGGGGGTTGCGGTGGTCGAGGCGGGCGTTCAGGGCCATTCCTGCTTTCGGTCTTCGAGCTCAGAGGTACCACTGCCGTGCGATGTTCCCGGGCAGCGTGGATCGCGGACATAAGCGCGACCGAAGAGCCAGGATACTGGACCTTTCGCTCTCGGCCCAATCCGCCCCTACAGACCCCGCTCGCGCTCGTAGGCCCGCAGCTGTTCGGGCGTGATCATGCTGGTGTCGAAGAGGCTGGTCTCGTCCAGGGCATAGCCCTGCTGGGCCTGCTGGTCGTGCGCGGCCTGCTGCCCCTGGTTCGGGTCGTACGCCTGCCCTTGCCCGTCGTAGCCCTGGTACGCGGCGTACGGGTCGGCCTGCTGCTGGTAGCCGTAGGCGTCCTGCTGTCCGCCGTACTGCTGCTGGTAGCCGGCGTACGGGTCCGGCTGCTGCTGGACGGGGGCGCCTCCCGCCGGAGCGTAGCCGGAGGTGGGGGAGTAGGCGGGCTCCGGCGGGGCGTACGCCTGCTGCGGCGGCTCGGGCTGCCTGGCCGCGGCGGCGTCCTGCTCGGCGAGGGACGCGAGGTCGGCGAGGTAGTCGGCGTCGCTGGAGTGCTGGACGGTCGTCGGGTCGTCGGCGAGGGCACCGAGGTCGTCGGTGGCGATCCGGCCGTGCAGCTTCTGGCGGCCCCGCCCGACCGCCTCCAGGGTCTTGGCCAGGACCGCCTCGAAGGCGCCGAGCTTGACGTCGACGTACTCGTCGGCGGTGCGGCGCAGGGTCTCCGGGTCGTGGCTGCGCTCGGGGGCGTCCTCGTCCTCGTAGCCCTGCTCGTCCAGGCCGGGGCCGGTGCCGAGCAGCTTCTCGCGGCCACGGCCGACCGAGCCGAGCGTCTTGGTGAGGACGACCTCGAAGTTGGCCAGCTTGGAGTCGACGTAGTCGTCGGCCTCCGCGCGGATCTCCTCGGCCTCCTTGCGGGCCTCTCCGAGGATCCGGTCCGCCTCGGACTGCGAGCGGCGGGCGATCTCGGTGTCGGAGATCAGGGAGCCGCGCTGGGCGTGCGCGCCCTCGATGATCCGCTCGGCCTCCTGGCGGGCCTGCTCGACCATCTGCTCCCGGCCGCCGATCAGTTCCTCGGCCTGGGCGAGGGAGTCGGGCAGCGCCGCACGCACCTCTTCGAGCATCGAGAGCAGTTCGGCGCGGTTGACCACGCACGAGGCCGACATGGGCATCGACCTGGCACTGGAGACCGCGGCGACGATCTCATCGAGCTTCTTCTGCACGTCCACCGTGTGCTCGCCACTCTCTACAGCTGTGTTGGAGACGGACGGGACGACTGTACGGCCATGGGGCGTCCGGTGGACACCGGACGGCCGTACGGACGGTCAGTCCTTGCGCAGGCGTTCGGTGAGGGCCGTCAGGACCTCCGGCGGCACCAGGTGGGCGACGTCGCCGCCCCAGGCCGCGACCTCCTTGACGAGCGAGGAGGACAGGAAGCTGTAGGTGGGGTTGGTGGGGACGAAGAGGGTCTCCACGCCCGAGAGGCCGTTGTTCATCTGGGCCATCTGCAGTTCGTAGTCGAAGTCGCTGACCGCGCGCAGGCCCTTGACGATGGCGGGGATGTCGCGCTGCTTGCAGAAGTCGACGAGCAGGCCGTGGAAGGCCTCGACGCGGACGTTGCCGTACTCGGCGGTGACCCGGCGGATCAGGTCGATCCGCTCCTCGATCTCGAACAGGCCCTTCTTGGACTGGTTGATCATCACCGCGACGTAGACCTCGTCGTACAGCCGGGAGGCCCGGGCGATGATGTCGAGGTGTCCGTTGGTGATCGGGTCGAACGACCCGGGGCATACGGCGCGGCGCACTTGTGATCCCTCGCTCTCCGGTCCGGTCATCGTGCGTCTTCGCACGTAGAGGCGGCGCGACCGTACCAAAACGTTCCCTCGCCGTAGCGACGGGCCCGGATCGCCTCGAAACCGGACGGCCAGGCGAATTCCCCGCCTCGGGTGCTGCGCTCCACGGTGACGAGGGCTTCCTCGGCGAGCCAGCCCTGCGAGCGGAGTGTGAGCAGGATCTCGCGGAGATCGTCATCTGGGACGGCGTAGGGCGGGTCGAGGAAGACGATGTCGTACGGCTCCCGCGGGGGCGCGGCGCGGACGATCTGTTCCGCTCTGCCGGATCCGACCTCGGCGCCGGGCAGTCCGATCGCCTTCACGTTCTCCCGGACCGTGCGGACGGCGCGGGCGTCGGCCTCCACGAGCAGGACGTGTCCGGCGCCGCGGGACAGGGCCTCCAGGCCGACGGCGCCGGAACCGGCGTACAGGTCGAGGACGCGTTCGCCGTCCAGCGGGCCCCCGAGCAGGGACTGCCAGGTGGAGAAGAGGCCCTCGCGCGCGCGGTCGGAGGTCGGGCGGGTCCCCTGTCCCGGCGGAACGGCCAGGCGGCGTCCGCCGGCCGCGCCGGCGATCACGCGAGTCATGTCCTCGGTCCTTGTCGGTGTGTGCTGGTCGATGGCCGTCCCCAGTCTGTCAGCCCTTCTCCAGGTACTGCTCCCGCTCCTCGTCCAGCAGGGCGTCCAGCGCCGTGCGCAGGGCGGGCAGGTCCGCCAGGTCCGGGTCCGCGGCGACCACCGCCGCCGCCTCCTCCCGCGCCTCGGCGATGATCTCCTCGTCGTCGATGACGGTGAGCATGCGCAGGCTGGAGCGGGTGCCGGACTGGGCCTGGCCCAGGACGTCGCCCTCGCGGCGCTGCTCCAGGTCGATGCGGGAGAGTTCGAAGCCGTCGAGGGTGGCGGCGACGGCGTTCAGCCGCTGCCGGGCCGCGCTCGCCTCGGGCATCTCGGTGACCAGCAGGCACAGGCCCGGGGCCGAGCCGCGGCCGACCCGGCCGCGCAGCTGGTGGAGCTGGGAGACGCCGAAGCGGTCGGCGTCCATGATCACCATCGCGGTGGCGTTGGGGACGTTGACCCCGACCTCGATGACGGTCGTGGCGACCAGGACGTCGGCCTCGCCGGCGGCGAAGCGGCGCATGACGGCGTCCTTGTCGTCGGGCTGCATGCGCCCGTGCAGGACCTCGACCCGGAGCCCTTGCAGCGGCCCTCTCGCGAGCTGCTCCGCGATGTCGAGGACGGCGAGCGGGGGCCGCTTCTCCGCCTCGTCCTCGGGGGACTTCTTCCTGCCGGCCTTCTTCGGGTCGTCCTCCTCGTCACCGATGCGCGGGCAGACCACGTACGCCTGGTGCCCGTTGGCGACCTCCTCGCGGACCCGCTCCCAGGCGCGGGCGAGGAAGTGCGGCTTGTCGGCGGCCGGGACGACATGGCTGGCGATGGGCGAGCGGCCGGCCGGGAGCTGGTCGAGGACGGAGGTCTCCAGGTCGCCGAAGACCGTCATCGCGACCGTGCGCGGGATGGGGGTGGCGGTCATGACGAGCAGGTGCGGGGGCTGCTTGCCCTTGCCGCGCAGGGCGTCGCGCTGCTCCACACCGAAGCGGTGCTGTTCGTCGACCACGACCAGGCCCAGGTCGTGGAACTTCACCTTGTCCTCGATCAGCGCGTGCGTGCCGATGACGAGGCCGGCCTCGCCGGTGGCCAGGTCGAGCAGCGCGTGGCGCCGCGCCGCCGCCCCCATGGACCCGGTGAGCAGCACCACCTTGGTGGCGGCCTCCGCTCCCCCGAGCATCCCGCCCTCGGCCAGCTCCCCCATCATCTCGGTGACCGACCGGTGGTGCTGCTGGGCGAGCACCTCGGTGGGCGCGAGCATCGCCGCCTGCCCGCCCGCGTCGACGACGGCGAGCATGGCGCGCAGGGCGACCAGGGTCTTCCCGCTGCCGACCTCGCCCTGGAGCAGGCGGTGCATGGGGTGTTCGGTGGCGAGGTCGGCGAAGATCTCGGCGGAGACCTTCTGCTGGCCCTCGGTGAGGGTGAAGGGGAGGCGGTCGTCGAAGGCGGTGAGGAGGCCGTCCGGCTCGGGGCGGCGGGCCACGGCGGGGAGTTGCCCGTCGGCGTGGCGGCGGCGGGCGAGGGCGACCTGGAGGACGAAGGCCTCGTCCCACTTGAGGCGGGCGCGGGCGTCCTCGACGTCCGCCTTGGTGTGCGGGCGGTGGATCTTGAGGAGCGCTTCGGGGAGGGGGATCAGGCCGCGGCCCGCGCGGAGGGACTCCGGGAGGGGATCGGCGGCCTCCTGGGCGCCGGGCAGGACCGTCTGGAGCGCCTTGCCGATCTTCCAGGACTCCAGCTTGGCGGTGGCGGGGTAGATCGGGATGAGGGCGCCCGCCCACGTCTCGACCGTCTCCTCGGCATCACCACGCAGCAACTCGTAAGCAGGATGCGCTAGTTGAAGGCGACGGTTGAAGACGGAGACCTTGCCGGCGAACATCGCGCGGGTGCCCGGCAGAAGTTCCTTGTGCGGTTTGTGGACACCGGCGCCGAAGAAGACCAGTTGCAGCCGGCCGCTGCCGTCCGTGATGGTCACCTCCAGGCGCTGGCCCTTGCCGCGCGGGGCCTTGGCGGAGGCGAAGGTGTGCAGGCGGGCGTCGGCGACCTGGGCGACCACCGTGACGTGCTCGTCCATGGGGAGGTCGGCGAGGTGGGTGAGCTGGCCGCGCTCCTCGTACCTGCGCGGGTAGTGGTGCAGGAGGTCGCCGACGGTGTGCAGGCCGAGATGCTCGGCCATCACCTTCGCGGTGGCGGGGCCGAGCACCTTCTTCAGTGGTTCGTCGAGTGCGGGCACGGCATCCATTGCACACCACGGCACTGACAACACGCGGGTGCCGGGGCCCGGCTCCTCACGGAAGCCCGCCGGGTCACTCCACCCCGATGAGCAGCAGGGCGCCCTGTCTGCCGCCGTGGTACACCACCGTGTCGACGGCGAGGTAGCCCTCGCGGACGCGGGTCTCCAGGTGTGCGGCGACGGAATCGGGGGTGTCGTCGCCGAGGACCAGGGTGACCAGTTCGCCGCCGGCCGCGAGCATGCGGTCGAGGACGGTCTCGGCGGTGGCCGTGAGGTCCTGTCCGATCACGGCCACGTCCCCGTCGACCAGGCCGAGGACGTCCCCGGCCTGGCAGATGCCCGCCATGGTCCAGGACTGGCGCTCGGCGACGGTGACCTCGGCGTAGCGGGTCGCGCCCGCCGCCGACGTCATCGACACCACGTCCTCGTCGAAGCGGCGTTCCGGTTCGTGCACCGCGAGCGCCGCGATGCCCTGGACCGCGGAGCGGGTCGGGATGAGGGCCACCCGGACGCCCTCCGCCCGGACCTGCTCGGCCGCCGCGGCGGCGGTGTGGCGCAGGTCGGCGTCGTTGGGCAGCAGCACCACCTCCCGCGCGTGTGCACGCCGTACGGCCTGGACGAGTTCACCGCTCGCGGGCGGCTCCCCGGGGCGGGCGAGCACGGTGGTCGCGCCCGCCTCGGCGTACAGGCCCGCCAGGCCCTCGCCGGGCACCACGGCCACGACGGCCCGCTGAGCGCGTTTCCCGGGCGCCACCGGCTCGGCCCCACTCGTGTGGACGTCCCCCGCGCCGAAGTGGGTGATCCGGATCCGGTACGGCCGTCCGGCCTCGACCCCGGCCTCCACGGCGGCGCCCGCGTCGTCGACGTGCACATGGACGTTCCACAGGCCGTCCCCGCCGACCACCACGAGGGAGTCGCCCAGCGCGTCGAGCCGGTCCCGCAGCCGTGCGACGGCGGCGTCCGCGGCCTCCAGCAGATAGATCACCTCGAAGGCGGGCCCCCCGGGCCCCGTCCCCGTGGCCGCCCCCGGTGCGGCACCGCTGTCCGCACACTCGCCGAGGCCGCCGGCGTCCTCCACGCGCGTGTGCGGCCCGGGACCGGCGACACGTACGGAGCCGCTCCACGGGCCGCTCACCGCCGGCATGCTCCGCGGCGCCTCCCCCGTGAACGTCTCCGTCAGCGCCGCGAGCACCGCCACCAGTCCCCTGCCGCCCGCGTCCACCACCCCGGCGCGCCGGAGCACGGCCAGCCGGGCCGGAGTCTCGGCGAGTGCCGCGCGGGCGCCCTCGTAGGCCGCCCGCGCCACCGCCCCGCAGTCGCCCGCCGCCCCGCCGGCCGCTTCGGCGGCGGCCGAGGCGACGGTGAGGACCGTGCCCTCGACGGGATGCGCGACCGCCTGTCGCGCGGAGTCGGCCGCGTGCCGCAGGGCGGTCCGCAGCCCCTCCCCGTCGGCGTGGGCCGGGGCCCCGTCCCCGGCCAGCACCTGGGCCATGCCGCGCAGCAGCTGCGCCAGGATCGTCCCGGAGTTGCCGCGGGCGCCGATCAGCGCCCCGTGCGCCATCGCCCGTACGGCGTCGGCCAGCGCCGGCCGCCGGTCCCCGTCGGCCTCGTGCCCCGCGAACACCGCCTCCACCGCCGCGGTCGCCGACTCGACGGTCAGGTAGAGATTCGTCCCGGTGTCCCCGTCCGCCACCGGGTAGACGTTGATCGCGTCGATCTCCTCACGGGCCCGTCCCAGCGCTTCGAGCGCGAGACCGCACCAGGAACGCACCGCGAGAGCATCGAAGAATGTCTGCGGCACCTGCGCCACCTGCGCCTCCCTGAGCTGCCGACCGTGGCAGGCAGCGTAGACCGTGGGACGCCGCCCACCGGAAGAGGGCCGGAGGCGGGCCTCTGAGCTGCCGTGGTAGTTTCGTTCTACGGATGCAGCCGTTGTATGCTGCTCCGGTTGCCCGATCCCATCGGGCCTCTCCCCCGGCAACGCCACTCGGATTCCACAGGGCTCCTGGAGCTCGGAATCTCGATCCCGGCATGCCGGGATCAACCGTAAGTGCATCTGAAGTCTTTGGAGTGACCCGTGGCTGCCAACTGCGACGTCTGCGGCAAGGGGCCGGGCTTCGGCAACAACATCTCGCACTCGCACCGCCGTACGCCCCGTCGCTGGAACCCGAACATCCAGCGCGTGCGTACCGTGGTCGGTGGGACGCCGAAGCGCGTGAACGCCTGCACCTCGTGCATCAAGGCCGGCAAGGTCTCGCGCTGACGCTTTCGCTGAGCGCGCGGCCGTAGTCGGTTTCGCCGCAACAGCCGGTCCACCTTGGGGTGGGCCGGCTTCTTGCTGTGGGCCGGCCCGGTGCGCTTGCACGGTGGCCTGCGTTGGGCGGGCCGGGGGTGTGTTCGCGCAGTCCGGCGCTTACGGGGTGCCGTCGCGCCCACCCGTGCCGCCCCAGCGGCACGACTGCCCGCGGTGGGTGGGGCTGAGGTCCCACCCATGGTTCACCGGACCGATCCCCTCGCCCAGCGCGAAGCCGGCCGCTATCGCGCCGGTGACGTAGTCCTTGGCGGCTGTCACCGCCTCCGGGACGGATCGGCCCTTCGCCAGTCCCGACGCGATCGCCGACGCCAGGGTGCAGCCCGTGCCGTGGGTGTGGCGGTTGTCGTGCCTGGGAGCGCGCAGCCAGTACTCCCACGAGCCGTCCGTCAGCAGATCCACGGCGTCACCGGACAGGTGACCTCCCTTGATCACCACCCAGCGCGGCCCGAACTCCAGTACCGCCCGGGCCGCCCGGCGCAGATCGTCCTCCGCCTCGACCCGTACGCCGGTCAGTTGCGCCACCTCGTCCAGGTTCGGTGTGGCCACGGTCGCCACCGGCAGCAGCCTCGTCCGTACGGAGTCCAGCGCGGAGGCCGCGAGCAGCGGGTCCCCGTGTTTGGAGACCCCCACCGGGTCGACGACCGCCGGCGCGTCCGTGCCGGCGATCAAGTCGGCCACCGCCTCGACGAGTTCGGCGGAGGACAGCATGCCGGTCTTGACCGCCTGTACCCCGATGTCGTCGACGACGCTGCGGTACTGGGCCCGCACCGCCTCCACGGGCAGTTCCCAGGCGCCCTGCACGCCCAGGGAGTTCTGCGCGGTCACCGCGGTGAGCACGCTCATGCCGTGCACGCCGAGCGCCAGCATCGTCTTCAGATCGGCCTGGATCCCGGCGCCGCCGCCCGAGTCGGAGCCGGCCACGGTGAGCACCCTGGGCGGCGCGCTCATGACTCGATGTCCCCGAAGTGGTCCCAGCCGCCCTGGGTGGTCCAGGGTGCCCCGTCGACCGTCACCTGGGGCAGCGCCGACGGGTTGAGCACCTCGCCGATCACCTTCCAGCGGGCGGGCAGCTTCACGTCCGGCGGGAAGGTCGCCACGATCGCGTGGTCCTCTCCCCCGGTCAGCACCCACTGCATGGGGTCGACGCCGACGGCTTGGCCGATGTCGTTCATCTGCGAGGGGATGTCGATCGCGCCGGAGCGGATGTCGATGCGGACCTTGCTGGCCTCGGCGATGTGCCCGAGGTCGGCGATCAGCCCGTCGCTCACGTCGCACATCGCGGTGGCACCGAGCCCGGCGGCGGCCGGTCCCGCGTGGTACGGCGGTTCGGGGCGCCGGTGCGCCTCGACGAAGGCGCGCGGCGAGCGGAACCCGCGCGAGAGCACCGCGTGCCCGGCCGCGGACCAGCCCAGCCAGCCGGTCACCGCGACGAGGTCGCCGGGCTGCGCGCCGCCCCGGGTCACGGGCTCCTGGTTGCGCAGATCGCCGAGCGCGGTGATCGACACCATGATCGTGTCGCCGCGTACGACATCGCCGCCGACGACCGCGGCACCGGCCACCTGGCACTCGTCGCGCAGTCCGTCCATCAGCTCGCTGGGCCAGGTCACCGGCAGTTCCGCCGGGACGACGAGACCGAGCAGCAGGGCGGTCGGCACGGCGCCCATGGCGGCGATGTCGGCGAGGTTCTGCGCGGCGGCCTTGCGGCCCACGTCGTAGGCCGTGGACCAGTCGCGGCGGAAGTGCCGGCCCTCCAGCAGGATGTCGGTGCTGGCCACGACCCTGCGGTCGGGCGCGGAGACCACCGCGGCGTCGTCGCCGGGGCCGACCCGGACCGCCGGGGTGGTGGTGAGACGGGAGGTGAGCTCCCTGATGAGCCCGAACTCCCCGAGCTCACCAACAGTGCCCTTCATTTCCCTTTCGACCCTTCTATCCCTGTCCGTGCCCGGTCGCGAGTGATGCGAGCCCTCGCTACGGTCGAAGTGACCGTCAACTTCTCTCGTGTCTGTACCCCGGCGCGCAAGGCCCGGTTCCCGCAGGTCTCCCCGCGAGGAGCGGCGACGCGATACCGTGGCGTTCCTTTTCCCCACATGATCCTCGTGGCCGCCCTGGAGGTTCCGTGGTACAGGCGTACATCCTGATCCAGACAGAGGTCGGCAAGGCGTCGACCGTCGCCGAGCTGATCGGCAAGATCCCTGGAGTCATCCAGGCCGAGGACGTGACCGGACCGTACGACGTGATCGTGCGCGCCCAGGCCGACACCGTCGACGACCTGGGCCGCATGGTGGTCGCCAAGGTCCAGCAAGTGGACGGCATCACCCGCACCCTGACCTGCCCGGTCGTCCATCTTTAGCCCCCGTCTACCCTGTGCCCGTGAACTCTTCCCGTCACCGGCACGCCGTCCTGTCCGCACTCGCGGTGCTGATCACCGCCGCGGGCTGCTCCTCAGCAGACGACAGCGCGTCCGCGGCGGTTCCCCGCCCGGACGCGAAGGTCACCGAGCTGTGTCAGAACCTGGACAAGGCCCTGCCGGCGACGGTGGACGGTGAGAGTCGCGACGATCCCGAGCCCGCGTCCGAACTGACCGCGGGCTGGGGCGGCGTGGCGATCATACTGCGGTGCGGTGTCGAGCGACCGCCGAAGATGGCCGATCCCAAGGTGGCCAACGGCCGCGACGCCGACGCGGTGCCGGGCGGAGTGAACGGCGTCGACTGGCTCATGGAGACGCGGGACGACGACATGCAGCGCTTCACCACCGCCAATCGCGAGGCCTATGTCGAGGTCGAGGTGGTCGACGGACGGGACAGCACGGGCGTGCTGATCGACCTCGCCCCGGCCCTTCAGAAGGCGATCCCCGAGGGGATCGCCTTCTGAAGCGTGCGTGCGCGGCGGCTCAGCGCAGCCCCGTCGACCGGCGCAGCGCCGCCCGCACCAGCAGGTCGACCAGCTCCGGGTAGCTCACCCCGGTGGCCTGCCACATCTGCGGGTACATCGAGATGGGCGTGAAGCCGGGCATGGTGTTGATCTCGTTGATCACGAACTCGCCGTCCTCGGTGAGGAAGAAGTCCGCGCGGACGAGCCCTTCGCAGGAGGCCGCGTCGAACGCCTCCACCGCGAGCCGCCGCACCTCGGCCGTCTCCTCGTCGGTCAGCGGCGCGGGCACGATGCCGGGAGTGGAGTCGATGTACTTGGCCTCGAAGTCGTAGTACGCGTGCGCGTCGGGCGGCGGGATCTCGGCCGGCAGCGAGGCGCGCGGGCCGTCCTCGAACTCCAGCACTCCGCACTCGATCTCGCGGCCGCGCAGCGCCGCCTCGACGAGGATCTTCGGGTCGTGGCGCCGGGCCTCGGTGATCGCCTCGTCCAGGCCGGACAGGTCGTCGACCTTGGTGATGCCGATCGACGAGCCCGCACGCGCGGGCTTCACGAACAGCGGCCAGCCGTGCTCGCCGGCGAAGTCGACGATCTTCCTGCGGGCGGCGGACTCGTCCCGCTCCCACTCGCGCGGCCGGATCACCACGTACGGGCCGACCTTCAGCCCGAAGGAGGTGAACACCCGCTTCATGTACTCCTTGTCCTGGCCGACGGCCGAGGCGAGCACGCCCGAGCCGACGTAGGGGACGCCGGAGAGCTCCAGCAGGCCCTGGAGGGTGCCGTCCTCACCGTAGGGGCCGTGCAGCACCGGGAAGACCACGTCGACCTCGCCGAGCGCCTTGGGCACCGAACCCGGCTCGCTGTAGACGACTTCGCGGTTGGCGGGGTCGACGGGGAGCACCACGCCGCCCTCCGTCGACTCGGCGAGCTGCTCGACGCTGGGCGTACGGCGGTCGCTGATCGCCATGCGTTCCGGCTCGTCGGCGGTGAGTGCCCACCGACCGTCCTGGGTGATGCCGATCGGCAGGACGTCGTACGTGGTCCGGTCGATGGCCTTGAGGACGGCGCCGGCGGTGACCACGGAGATCCCGTGTTCGGAGCTGCGCCCGCCGAACACGACGGCCACACGCGGCTTGCGGGACGGCTGCCCGGGGCTCTGGGAGAGGTTCTCGGTGCTCATATCGCGATGAGAGTACCCGCCCGCGGTGCCGGGACGCAGCGCCCGCAACGCCGTGCGTGAGCCGAACGGAGGGGGCCGTCGCTCAGCGTCGTTCGGGCTTCGCGCTGCGCGACATCAGCTCCTCGACGGCGACCACCGGGGGCTTGCCCTCGTGCACGATGCCGACGACCGTCTCGGTGAGCGGCATGTCGACGCCGTGCCGGCGGGCCAGGTCCAGCACCGACTCGCAGGACTTGACGCCCTCCGCGGTCTGCTTGGTGACCGCGATGGTCTCCTTGAGGGTCAGGCCCTTGCCGAGGTTGGTGCCGAAGGTGTGGTTGCGCGACAGCGGCGAGGAGCAGGTGGCCACCAGGTCGCCCAGGCCCGCGAGTCCGGAGAAGGTCAGCGGGTCGGCGCCGAGCGCGACGCCGAGCCGGGTGGTCTCGGCGAGGCCGCGGGTGATGAGCGAGCCCTTGGCGTTGTCGCCGAGCCCCATGCCGTCCGCGATGCCGACGGCAAGGCCGATCACGTTCTTCACGGCGCCGCCCAGTTCGCAGCCGATGACGTCGGTGTTGGTGTACGGCCGGAAGTACGACGTGTGGCAGGAGGTCTGGAGCCGCCGGGCGACGCCTTCGTCGGTGCAGGCCACCACGGCGGCGGCCGGCATCCGGGCGGCGATCTCCCGGGCCAGGTTGGGCCCGGTGACCACGGCGATGCGGTCGGCGCCGACCTTGGCGACGTCGTCGATCACCTCGCTCATCCGCATCGCGGAGCCGAGTTCGACGCCCTTCATCAGCGACACCAGGACCGTGCCGGGCGCGAGCAGCGGCGCCCACTCGGCGAGGTTGCCGCGCAGCGTCTGCGAGGGGACCGCGAGGACGGTGAAGTCGGCGTCGCGCGCGGCCTCGGCCGCGTCCGCGGTGGCCCGCAGGTTCTCCGGGAGTTCGATCCCCGGCAGGTAGTCGGGGTTGGTGCGGGTGGAGTTGACCGCCTCGGCGAGTTCGGGGCGCCGCCCCCACAGCACGACGTCGCAGCCCGCGTCGGCGAGGACCATGCCGAAGGCCGTCCCCCACGATCCGGTGCCGAAGACGGCCGCCTTGACCGGCTCGCTCACGTGCTCAGCCCTTCTTCCCGCGCGGTGGGCCTGCCGCCCCGCGCCCGCTCCTGCGACCGGTTCTCCCGCCGCTGCGCGTACGTCCTGCGGCGCTGCTCGGCCCGCTCACGGCGCGGGTCGTACGGCGTCTCGGGGGCCTTCTCGCCGCGGATGTGCTCCAGCTGGCACGTGACGGCCGCCATGATGGCCTCCGTCGCCTCCTTGAGCAGTTCCGGGGTCATCTCCCGGTCGTAGAAGCGGTCGAGGTCCACCGGCGGCCCGGCCAGCACCCGGCTGGTCTTGCGGGGGAGCAGACTGGGCTTCCTGGCGTACGGCGGCAGCAACTCGTTGGCGCCCCACTGGGCGACCGGGATCACGGGGCACTTGGTCTGCAGGGCGACGCGGGCGGCGCCGGTCTTGCCGGTCATGGGCCAGCCGTCCGGGTCGCGGGTGAGGGTGCCCTCGGGGTAGAAAGCGACGCATTCGCCGCGCTCCACGGCGTCGATCGCGGCCCGGAAGGCGCTGAGCGCGTCGGTGCTCTCGCGGTAGACGGGGATCTGCCCGGTGCCGCGCATCGCGGCGCCGATGAATCCCTTGTCGAAAAGCCCGCTCTTCGCCAGGAATCTCGGAACACGTCCGGTGTTGTACTGAAAGTGCCCGTAGGCGAAGGGATCGATGTGCGAATTGTGGTTCACCGCGGTGATAAATCCACCCTCGGCCGGAATGTTCTCCATTCCGCGCCAGTCCCGCTTGAGCAGAACCACCAGCGGCGGTTTGCAGAGAACCGCGGCGAAGCGGTACCAGAAGCCGATTCTGCGGCGCGGCACAAGTACACCTTCCTCTTCCGAATGACAGGCCCAGGGCCCGGCCCCGGAGGCCGGGCGGGCCGCACAAGTGTCGCCCCGGGCCGCCGGTCTGTCGAGAACACCGTACGCCCGCCCGTCTCCCGCCACTGCCCTCGCAAGGAGCTTCGTGCCCCTTCCCCGACCCGTCCGCGGCCTGCTGCTCCGGGCGACAATGGCCGCGACAAGAGAGGGACGTAGCACTCGTGCAGTGGACCTTGGTGGTACCCCTGAAGCCGCTGGACCGGGCCAAGAGCAGGCTCTCGGACACCGCGGACGACGCCCTGCGCCCGGGCCTCGCGCTCGCCTTCGCCCAGGACACGGTGGCGGCCGCGCTGAAATGCCCGGCGGTACGGGATGTGGTGGTCGTCACGGACGACGCCCTCGCTTCCCGGGAGCTGGCCGCACTGGGGGCCGGAATCGTCCCGGACGAGCCGCGCGGCGGCCTCAACGCGGCTCTCGCCCATGGCGCGGCGGTGGCGGGCGCCGCTCGCCGCGCGGCTTGTGTCGCGGCCCTCAACGCCGATCTTCCGGCGCTCCGCCCGCCGGAACTGGCCCGTGTTCTCGATACGGCCGCCGCATTTCCGCGCGCGTTCCTCGCCGATGCCGCCGGGCTCGGCACGACATTGCTGGCCGCGAGCCGGGGCCGGGAATTGCGCCCGTTCTTCGGCTCCGGTTCCCGGGCCCGGCACCGGGAGTCCGGAGCCGTGGAGCTGGGCCTCGACGGTGTGGACTCGGTACGGCAGGACGTGGACACCGGTGACGATCTGCGGGCGGCGCTGGCGCTGGGCGTCGGCCCTCACACGGCCGCGGTCGCCGCGCGGTCGCTCATCGCGGAGCAGTAGGCTGCCGGCATGCAGGCCACCGCGTACACCTACGACCCCGACAGCCGCAGCGGTCAGGTGCTCCTGGACGACGGCACGCCGGTGCCCTTCGACGCCCCGGCGTTCGACGCGGGGGGTCTGCTGCTGCTGCGTCCCGGGCAGCGGGTGCGCATCGAGACCGAGGGCGAGGGCGGGGCCCGGCGGATCACGCTGGTGACGCTCCAGACGTTCTGACCGCCCGGGGCGCCCCCGCACACACCGCGGGCCGGACTCCCGGGGGAGTCCGGCCCGGCGCGTGAGTGCCGCTCGCCCGAAGGGGCAGGCCCCGGCCCGCTACTTCTTGCGGGCGGTGGTCTTCTTGGCGGTGGTCTTGCGCGCGGTCGACTTCTTGGCGGGCGCCTTCGTGGCCGTCGCCTTCTTCGCCGGGGCCTTCTTGGCGGTCGTCTTCTTCGCGGCGGCGGTCTTCGCCGTCGCCGCGGTCTTGGCGGGCGCCTTCGTGGCCGTGGTCTTCTTGGCCGCCGCCGTCTTGGTGGTGGCCTTCTTCGCGGTGGCGGCCTTCTTGGCCGTCGTCTTCTTCGCGGCGGCGGCCTTCTTCGCCGTCGTCTTCTTCGCGGCGGCCTTCTTGACCGTGGCCGAAGCGCCCCCGGTCAGGCTGCCCTTGGGCGCCTTCTTGACCGAGACCTCACCACCGCGCGGCAGCTTCTTCGAGCCGCTCACCAGGTCCTTGAAACCCTGGCCCGCGCGAAAGCGCGGAACGGAGGTCTTCTTGACCCGAACCCGCTCGCCCGTCTGGGGGTTACGGGCGTAGCGGGCCGGGCGGTCGACCTTCTCGAACGAACCGAAGCCGGTGACCGAGACCCGCTCACCCGAGACGACCGCGCGGACGATGGCGTCCAGTACGTGGTCGACGGCCTCGGCGGCCTGCTGGCGGCCGCCCACCTTGTCGGCAATCGCTTCTACGAGCTGCGCCTTGTTCACGTCTTCCCCTTCGGAGACATCGCCAGAACGAAAGTGTTCAAGCTTTTTCGCACGTTAGGCAGATATATACCGCAAATCAAACACGAAACGGGCTAATCACCCTTGTGCCGCAACGAACTCGGCTGCCTCGACTGGTTCAGCGTTCCTCTTCGGGGAATCGACCCTCGTCGAGGTCCTCGGTGAACCGCTCCAGACGCCCTGCCGCACCGGCGAGATCGTGTTTGGCCGCGGCCGTAATGACCAGCAGCTTCCGGGTCAGCGCCATCCGTACGCCCTCCGGGACTTGCAGTGCGCGCACCTTTGCGTGCGCTTCCTTGAGCTGGACCGCGACCGCCGTATAGAGCTGGAGTTGGCCGTCGTGTTCCATGCACAGATTGTGCCATCTGGGGCGAGTTGTCGCCTGCGCAGGGGGCAACTGCCGCCTCGGACGGCCGTCCGGACACACGCGGGGATCACGGGCACGTGACACGTGTACCCCAACAACCACCTTCGTAACGTGGCAAGTTGAGGGACCTCAAGGCGGCACGCGGGGCCGAACGGGTGCAGACGTGCCCGTACCCCCGATCGGGGCGATCGGGGGTACGGGAGGGATGATCCGGTGGCCGAAAGTCGACCTCAGGCGAGGACTTCGGCCGCGGTGGGGTCAGGCCGTGAGTGTCCTCGGCTTGAACGACGGGCGCTTCGCCTCGTACGCGGCGATGTCCGCCTCGTTCTGCAGCGTGATGGAGATGTCGTCGAGGCCGTTCAGCAGCCGCCAGCGGGAGTTCTCGTCGAGCTCGAAGGAGGCGGTGATGCCTTCGGCACGCACCTCGCGGGCCTCGAGGTCGACGGTGATCTCCGCCGTGGGGTCGGCTTCGGTGAGCTCCCACAGCGCGTCCACGATCTTCTGGTCGATCACCACCGTCAGCAGGCCGTTCTTCAGCGAGTTGCCGCGGAAGATGTCGGCGAAGCGGGAGGAGATCACGGTCTTGAAGCCGTAGTTCTGCAGCGCCCAGACGGCGTGCTCACGGGAGGAGCCGGTGCCGAAGTCGGGGCCGGCGACCAGCACGGTCGCCCCTGTGCGCTCGGGCTGGTTGAGGATGAAGGACGCGTCCTTGCGCCAGGCCTCGAACAACCCGTCCTCGAACCCGTCCCGGGTCACCTTCTTGAGCCAGTGGGCGGGGATGATCTGGTCGGTGTCGACGTTGCTGCGGCGCAGCGGGACGGCCCGGCCGGTGTGGGCGGTGAATGCTTCCATGACTGATCAGACTCCAGCGGGCGTACGGGCGTCGGCGGCGGCGAGGTCGGCCGGGGAGGCCAGGTGACCGAGGACCGCGGTGGCGGCGGCGACCTGCGGTGACACCAGGTGGGTGCGGCCGCCCTTGCCCTGCCGGCCCTCGAAGTTGCGGTTGGAGGTGGAGGCGGAGCGCTCACCGGGGGCGAGCTGGTCGGGGTTCATGCCCAGGCACATCGAGCAGCCGGCGTGCCGCCACTCGGCGCCGGCCTCCTTGAAGACCACGTCCAGCCCTTCGGAGACGGCCTGCAGCCCCACCCGCGCGGAGCCCGGGACGACCAGCATCCGCACGCCGTCGGCGACTTTACGACCCTTGATGATGTCCGCGACGGCGCGCAGGTCCTCGATCCGGCCGTTGGTGCAGGAACCTACGAAGACGGTGTCCACGCCGATGGAGCGCAGCTCCTGGCCGGCCTCCAACCCCATGTACTCCAGGGCCTTTTCGGCGGCGAGCCGCTCCGAGGCGTCTTCGTACGAAGCCGGGTCGGGGACGGACGCCGAGAGCGGGGCGCCCTGGCCCGGGTTGGTGCCCCAGGTGACGAACGGCGACAGTTCGGCGGCCTCGATGACCACCTCGGCGTCGAACTCGGCGTCCTCGTCGGACTTCAGCGTCTTCCAGTAGGCGACGGCCGCGTCCCAGTCCTCGCCCTTCGGGGCGTGCGGACGGCCCTCGAGGTAGGCGAACGTCGTCTCGTCGGGGGCGATCATGCCCGCGCGGGCGCCGGCCTCGATCGACATGTTGCAGATGGTCATCCGGGCCTCCATCGAGAGCTTCTCGATGGCCTCGCCGCGGTACTCCAGGACGTAGCCCTGGCCGCCGCCGGTGCCGATCCTCGCGATGATCGCCAGGATCAGGTCCTTGGCCGTGACGCCCTCGGGCAGTTCGCCGTTGACGGTGATCGCCATGGTCTTCGGGCGGGCCATCGGCAGTGTCTGGGTGGCCAGCACGTGCTCGACCTGGGAGGTGCCGATGCCGAACGCGAGTCCGCCGAAGGCGCCGTGCGTGGAGGTGTGCGAGTCGCCGCAGACGACGGTCATGCCGGGCTGGGTCAGGCCCAGCTGCGGGCCGACGACGTGCACGACGCCCTGCTCGACGTCACCCAGCGAGTGCAGCCGGACGCCGAACTCGGCGCAGTTCCCCCGCAGCGTCTCCAGCTGGATCCGGGAGACCGGGTCGGCGATCGGCTTGTCGATGTCGAGGGTCGGGGTGTTGTGGTCCTCGGTCGCGATGGTGAGGTCGAGACGGCGCACCCGGCGGCCGCTCTTGCGCAGGCCGTCGAAGGCCTGCGGGCTGGTCACCTCGTGCAGCAGGTGCAGATCGATGAAGAGGAGGTCGGGCTCGCCCTCGGCGCGCCGGACGACGTGGTCGTCCCAGACCTTCTCCGCGAGTGTCCTACCCATCGCTGTCCCTCCGGCCGGCAGGTGGTGCGCCGGCCCAACTAGATCTGTGCGGAGACGGCGCCCGCACCCCTGCTTCCGGGTGTCCGCCGCCGGGCCCGGTGGTCCACGGGCCTCGTCGCTTCCGTGCTTCCAGAGTGGCGGGTTCCATCGAAAATTGAACTTGCGTTTCACAGAGTGAGACGCAAGTATCGTTGCATGGACAACAGTAGCGGCGTCGGCGTTCTGGACAAGGCGGCCCTCGTCCTGAGCGCTCTGGAGTCCGGTCCGGCCACCCTCGCGGGGTTGGTCGGGGCCACCGGACTGGCACGACCCACGGCCCACCGCCTGGCGGTGGCGCTGGAACACCACCGCCTGGTGGCGCGCGACATGCAGGGCCGTTTCATCCTCGGCCCCCGCCTGGCCGAACTGGCCGCGGCGGCGGGCGAGGACCGACTGCTCGCCACGGCGGGCCCGGTGCTCACGCATCTGCGCGACATGACCGGCGAGAGCGCCCAGCTCTACCGGCGCCAGGGCGACATGCGCATCTGCGTCGCCGCGGCGGAGCGCCTCTCGGGCCTGCGGGACACGGTGCCGGTGGGCTCCACGCTCACGATGAAGGCCGGCTCCTCGGCACAGATCCTCATGGCCTGGGAGGAGCCGGAGCGGCTGCACCGGGGCCTGCAGGGCGCCCGGTTCACGGCGACGGCCCTCTCGGGCGTACGACGCCGGGGCTGGGCCCAGTCGATCGGTGAGCGCGAGCCGGGCGTGGCGTCCGTCTCCGCGCCGGTGCGCGGGCCGTCGAACCGCGTGGTGGCCGCCGTCTCGGTCTCCGGCCCCATCGAGCGCCTGTCCCGCCACCCGGGCCGGATGCACGCCCAGGCCGTCATCGATGCCGCCGGCCGCCTCTCGGAGGCACTGCGCCGCTCCTGAAACCCGTCCGTACCGTCCTGTGGGAACAGGCCCGCCCCAACGCCGCGGCGGGCCCTCCCCCGATTGCCGGGTACGCGTTCCGGAACGCCGAAAGCCCTCCACCGAGGTGGAGGGCTTTCCCTGTGTACCCCCGACCGGATTCGAACCGGCGCTACCGCCTTGAGAGGGCGGCGTGCTAGGCCGCTACACAACGGGGGCGTGGATCATACGTTGCCGCAGATCCTGCTGGTCTACCTGGACTCGAACCAAGACTAACTGAACCAGAATCAGTCGTGCTGCCAATTACACCATAGACCAATGATGGTTTAGACCAGTCGTACCCCCGACCGGATTCGAACCGGCGCTACCGCCTTGAGAGGGCGGCGTGCTAGGCCGCTACACAACGGGGGCCCTAGCGATCCTGCGTCGATGACGGCGGGAGCTACCCTGACCACCCTCGCGGGAAGGATCTGTACCCCCGACCGGATTCGAACCGGCGCTACTGCCTTGAGAGGGCAGCGTGCTAGGCCGCTACACAACGGGGGCTTTGCGGATGAGATCCGCGGTGCAGATGAGCTCTGCGAGCTGGCCTACCTGGACTCGAACCAAGACTAACTGAACCAGAATCAGTCGTGCTGCCAATTACACCATAGGCCACTGGAACGCAATCCCCTGAGGGGTTCTTGTTCTAGTTTGACGCTTGGGGGTTCCGGCCTTCCGGCCCGCTCCCCGCGGCGCAGGAAGAACATTACCCGAAGGTGGACGGGGCTCCAAAACGAGTATCGGCGGCGAGTATCGCGGGAAGTTCGGCGAGGGTGGCGATACGGCGTGGTCCCACGGGCGGTTCGACGGTCGCGCAGGCACCGCCGCGGTCGATCCACACGGACAGCAGTCCGGCCTCCGCGGCGCCCCGGCCGTCGATCTCCGGATGGTCACCGACGTACGCCACCTGGTCCGGGGGCAGCGCCAGCGCGTCGCAGGCGGCGAGGAACGCGCCGGCCTCGGGCTTGGAGACGCCCAGCTCGGCGGCGCACAGGATGGCCTCGAAGCGGTCGTGGACGCCCAGGACGCGCAGCTTGCGGTCCTGGACGTGGAGGCTGGAGTTGGAGAGCACGGCGTGGCGGTGGCTGGCGGCGAGGGCGTCGAGGACGGGCAGCACGTCCGGGAAGAGGCTCCAGGCGGACTCGTAGTGCGTGACGTACCGCCGGAACCAGTCGTCGGCCTCGGCGTCCGTCAGCTCCGGGCGGCCCAGGAAGACCCGGGTGCGGTCGCGCCGCTGCGTCTCGAAGTCCACCTCCCGCGCGGCGAACCGCGCCCACTGCTGCTCGGTGACCTCCCGCCAGCGCACGAGGGCCTCCTCGGCCGACCCGTACCCGGCGATGATCCCCTCGGCCGCCAGGTGCGCGCGCATGCCCTCGCGGTCGGCGGTGGTGTAGTCGAAAAGTGTGTCGTCCACATCCCAGACGACGGCTTGGATCGCCATGCCTCCGACCGTACCCGGAACGTGAAGGGGCGGCGTCCGGATGCTTCCGGGCGCCGCCCCTTCACGGTCTGCGGGCTACGCGGCGAGCTTCGCCAGCGCCGCGTCGATCCTGGCCAGCGTCTTCTCCTTGCCCAGGACCTCCAGGGACTCGAAGAGCGGCAGGCCGACCGTGCGGCCGGTGACGGCGACGCGGACCGGGGCCTGGGCCTTGCCGAGCTTGAGGCCGTGGGCCTCGCCGGCGGCCAGGACGGCCTCCTTGAGGGACTCGGGGGACGTCCAGTCCGCCGCGTCCAGCTTCTCGCGGGCCGTACGGAGCAGGGCGTCGCTGCCCTCCTTCATGGCCTTGTTCCAGGACGCCTCGTCGAAGACCGGCTCCGGCAGGAACAGGAAGTCGACGTTGTCCGTGATCTCCGAGAGGACCTTGAGGCGGGTCTGCGCGTGCGGGGCGATGGCCTGCCACTTGGCCTCGTCGAAGGCCTCCGGGGCCCAGGGCGCGAAGGGGGCCTTGAGCCAGGGCGCGCAGCGCTCGGCGAAGTCCTTCACGTCGAGCATGCGGATGTGGTCGCCGTTGATCGCCTCGCACTTCTTCAGGTCGAAGCGGGCCGGGTTCGGCTGCACGTCGGCGACGTCGAAGGCCGCGATCATCTCGTCGATCGAGAAGACGTCCTGGTCGGCGGAGAGCGACCAGCCGAGCAGGGAGAGGTAGTTGAGCAGGCCCTCGGGCAGGAAGCCGCGCTCGCGGTAGAGGTTGAGCGAGGACTGCGGGTCGCGCTTGGAGAGCTTCTTGTTGCCCTCGCCCATCACGTACGGCAGGTGGCCGAAGGCCGGCGTCCGCTTGGCGATGCCCAGCCCGGTCAGCGCCTTGTACAGGGCGATCTGGCGCGGGGTGGAGGAGAGCAGGTCCTCGCCGCGCAGGACGTGGGTGATCTCCATCAGGGCGTCGTCGACCGGGTTGACCAGCGTGTAGAGCGGGGCCCCGTTGGCGCGGACGATGCCGTAGTCCGGGACGTTCTCCGGGGTGAAGGTCAGCTCGCCGCGGACCAGGTCGGTGAAGGTGATCGTCTCGTCGGGCATCCGGAAGCGGACGATCGGCTCGCGGCCCTGGGCCTTGTAGTCCTCGACCTGGGCGTCGGTCAGCTCGCGGCAGTGGCCGTCGTACCCGGAGGGCCTGCCGGCGGCGCGGGCGGCCTCGCGGCGGCTGTCCAGCTCCTCCTGGGAGCAGTAGCAGTGGTACGCGTGGCCGGCGTCCAGGAGCTTCGCCGCGACATCCTTGTAGAGGTCCATGCGCTGCGACTGGCGGTACGGCGCGTGCGGGCCGCCGATCTCGGGGCCCTCGTCCCAGTCGAAGCCGAGCCAGCGCATGGAGTCCAGCAGCTGGTTGTACGACTCCTCGGAGTCGCGGGCCGCGTCGGTGTCCTCGATGCGGAAGACCAGGGTGCCGCCGTGGTGCTTGGCGAACGCCCAGTTGAACAGGGCGGTGCGGACCAGGCCCACGTGGGGGTTACCGGTGGGCGACGGGCAGAAACGTACGCGTGGGGGTACCCCCTGCGCGAGCGAAGTCGAGGGCTTGGGGGAGGGTGCGCTAGCCACGCTTGACAACCTTGTTGGTGAGAGTGCCGATGCCTTCGATGGTGACGGCGACCTCGTCGCCGACGTTGAGGGGGCCGACGCCGGCCGGGGTGCCCGTGAGGACGACGTCGCCCGGGAGCAGTGTCATGGCCTCGGAGATGTTGACGATCAGGTCCTCGATGGAGTGGATCATCTCGCTGGTGCGGCCGAGCTGGCGCTGGGCGCCGTTGACCGTGAGCTGGATGGTCAGGTCGCCCGCGGCGGCGAGGTCGAGGTCCGTCTCCACCCAGGGGCCGAGCGGGCAGGAGGTGTCGAAGCCCTTGGCCCGGGCCCACTGCTTCTCGCGCTTCTGGACGTCGCGTGCGGTGACGTCGTTGGCGCAGGTGTAGCCGAAGATCACGTCCTTGACGCGCTCGCGCGGGACCTCGCGGCACATCCGTCCGATCACCACGGCCAGCTCGGCCTCGTGGTGCACCTCCTGGGAGAAGGAGGGGTACTGGATCTCGTCGCCGGGGCCGATCACCGAGGTGGCGGGCTTGAAGAAGGCGAACGGGGCGTCGGGCACCTCGTTGCCGAGTTCCCTGGCGTGTTCGGCGTAGTTGCGGCCGAAGGCCACCACCTTGTTGGGGAGCACCGGGGGCAGCAGCCTGACCTTGCTCACCGGGACCTTGGTGCCGGAGAGCTCGAAGTCCGCGAACGGGATGCCCTTGATGATGTCCAGGACGAGTTCGTCCTGCTTCTCGCCCTCGACCGCGCCGAAGGCGACGTTCCCGTCGATGGAGAATCTGGCGATGCGCACGGGATGCTTGTCCCCTTGACCGATCGGCTGAAGTCTGACGCTCCAGGCTAACGCGCAGGGGTCCTCGCCTCGCGCAATGACGAAGGGCGCCCCCGTTGCCGTGGGGCGCCCCTCGTTCGGTGGGCCTTGAGTGTTTCGCGGCCGGTGTCCGTATGGACCGGTGTCACTGCGCGGCGTCGGCCGCGACCGGGATCTCCATGAGGACGGTGCGCTTGGGGTTGGCAGTCTGGGTCGGGAGGTCGACGGTGTGCTCCTGCTGGACCGGCGTCTGCAGTTCATCGGCGCCGTCCAGGTGGGCCAGCGTGGTGCGCCGCGGGTTGGCGATCTTGTGGAACATCGTCGTCGTCTTCACTGTTTACTTGACCCTGTCCTGTTCACGGGCGCCCGGAGGGGGTCGGAGACCCCGGTGAGGGCGCGGGTTGTCGGTTTTGCCGTCCCTGTAAAGCGTCAGGCTAAACATGCGATTCCCCGCCGACCGCGGGCGAAGGCCTTGATCAGGGTGTGAGTTTGCTCACGGATCGCTGGACAAATCACCCATTCCGGCCCAGGTTCCGGCGAGACGGAATCGGACATTCACCCCCTGAAGCCATCATTCCGCTCCTGATCATGGCGACTGGGACACCCGACCTCCCCTGCCGACTCGCGGGCATACGTCCCTTATGGGGAGGTCGTTTTCTACCCGTGGTGATACGCCACTCACGTGGTGTCACGTATCTCACGGGTACACCCATGGGCCTTGTTGGAGATCCTGCACTGTGCTGGAATTCCACGGAACCGCCGCAGGATCGAGCCGGCGCACAGGGAGCGCACAGACGCGCCGAGTGGCGGGCGAGAAGGGGGAACCAGCGCCGGTCACTCACGACCACCACGGGGGCGTATTCAGGGCGCCCCTATGACGCCGACACCGTGCCTCGCCGTTCACGCGGAGGGGTGCCTGGTTCAGAGGTTGCGACGCTAGTGCAGGGACGTTTCAAGAGGGATGGCAGCGCTTCGGCGGAGCCGGAGCCGCACGGCGGGACTGGCCCCAAGGCCGTCAGCTCCTCGCCCCAGCACGCCCAGAACCAGGGCCCGACCACGTCCGGGAACGGCGGCGAGGGCTCCGCCGCGCCGGCCGGAGCACCGAGCCCGGCGCCGAAGGGCTCGACCGGCCCGGGGGCACGAATAGCCCTGCGGAACTGGCGGATCTCGACCCGTCTGGTGTCGCTGCTCGCCCTCCCGGTCGTCGCGGCCACCTCGCTGGGCGCACTGCGTATCAACCAGTCGATGGACGACATCCAGCAGCTCGACAACATGAAGCTGCTGACGGACATGACCAAGCAGGCCACCGAACTGGCCGCCGCGCTCCAGGAGGAGCGCGACCAGTCGGCCGGCCCGCTGGCGCACGGCGGCAAGGCCACCGACTTCTCGGTCAAGGGCTACCGCGAGAAGACCGACCGGGCGCGCAACCTCTTCATCGACAGCTCCGAGGAGATCGACGACGCCAGCAAGGACGGCAACCTCAAGGGCGTCCGCGACAACCTGGTGCAGCTCGCCGGTGAACTGGGCGAGCTCGAGAAGATCCGCAACACGGCGTTCCAGTCGGAGCGGAACTCCACCCAGACCGTCGAGGGCTACCACCGTCTGATCGAGAAGCTGGTCGAGCTCTCGCAGGACATGGCGGAGGCCACCAGCAACCCCGAGATGATCCAGCGCACCCGTGCCCTGGCGTCCTTCTCCTCCGCCAAGGAGTACGCGTCGATCCAGCGCGCGGTCCTCGCCGCGGCGCTGCCCGCCAGCAACACCACCAAGGGCGAGCTCTCCGACAACGACCGGCTCTACGCCGAGTCGGCGCTGGCGAGCCAGAAGTCCGAGATCCGCAGCTTCAAGAGCATCTACGGCGACGTCGCCGCCACCGAGCTGCTGCTGCCGATCGAGGAGGGCAACAGCACGATCAAGGCCACCGACGAGTACGCCGGGCGTGCCCTGGCCTCGGAGTTCGGCCTCTCGTCGGTCGGCAAGCGGTCCTACCGCGACTGGCTGGACGACAGCTCCACCAAGATCCAGCAGATGAAGAACATCGAGCTCACGCTGCTCGAGGACATGGAACAGAAGGCCCGTGAGCTGCGCAGCGCCACCGAGCGCGACGCGATCGTCTCCGGTGTGCTGATCCTGCTCGTGCTCGGTGTGTCGCTGGTCGGCGCCTTCGTCGTGGCCCGCTCCATGATCCGCTCGCTGCGCCGGCTGGAGGACACCGCCACCAAGGTCGCCCAGGAACGCCTGCCCGAGCTGGTCAAGCAGCTCTCCGAGTCCGACCCGCAGGACGTCGACACCTCCGTGGAGTCGGTCGGTGTGCACTCCCGGGACGAGATCGGCAAGGTGGCCGCGGCCTTCGACGACGTGCACCGCGAGGCGGTCCGCCTCGCCGCCGAGCAGGCCCTGCTGCGGGGCAACGTCAACGCGATGTTCACCAACCTCTCGCGCCGCTCCCAGGGTCTGATCCAGCGCCAGCTGTCGCTGATCTCCGAGCTGGAGTCCCGCGAGGCCGACCCGGACCAGCTGTCCTCGCTGTTCAAGCTGGACCACCTCGCCACGCGTATGCGCCGTAACGGTGAGAACCTGCTGGTTCTCGCGGGTGAGGAGCCCGGCCGCCGGTGGACCCGTCCGGTCCCGCTGGTCGACGTGCTCCGTGCCGCCGCCTCCGAGGTGGAGCAGTACGAGCGCATCGAGCTGTCCTCCGTGCCCAGCACCGAAGTGGCCGGCCGCGTGGTCAACGACCTCGTGCACCTGCTCGCCGAGCTGCTGGAGAACGCGACCTCGTTCTCCTCGCCGCAGACCAAGGTCAAGGTCACCGGTCACGCGCTGCCCGACGGCCGGGTGCTGATCGAGATCCACGACACCGGCATCGGCCTGTCGCCGGAGGACCTGGCGGCGATCAACGAGCGGCTCGCCGCGCCGCCCACCGTGGACGTCTCCGTCTCCCGCCGCATGGGTCTGTTCGTGGTCGGCCGGCTGTCGCAGCGCCACGGCATCCGCATCCAGCTGCGTCCGTCCGACTCCGGTGGTACGACCGCGCTGGTCATGCTGCCCGTCGACGTCGCCCAGGGCGGCAAGAAGCCGCAGGGCAAGCCGGGCCAGCCGGGCGCGGGTGGCGGTGGCCCCGCCGCCGCGCAGGCGGCCGCGGGTGCCGCGGCCGCACGGCGTGCCGCCGGCGCCGGTCAGTCCGCGGGCGGTGCCCTCGGTGCCGGTGCGTCCGGTGGTGGCCTGCTCGGTGCCGGTCAGGGTCCGCGGGCCGCGCTGCCCGGGCGGGACGGCGCGGGCCGGCCCGACGGAGCGCGGGGGCCGCAGGGTCAGCCGGGCAACTCCACGCCGTCGCTGTTCGACCGGGGTGCTCCCGGTGCGGCTCCGCAGGGCCGTCCGGCTCCGGCCGGCTTCGGCGGCCAGGCGCCCGGTGCCCCGCAGGGCACGCAGGCCGCGGGCCCGGGCGGACAGCAGGAGCAGGACGCCTTCGGTGGCGGTCGCGGCCAGGTGCCGCCGCAGCGCGGCAGCGGAAAGCCCGAGCGCGGCCGTCGTCCGCAGCTGCCGCCGCGCGGCGGTGCGCGCCCGGAACTGCCCGGCGGTGACCAGCAGCAGCCGCGCGTGCCCAGCTGGAGCGACGAGAACGCCCAGCCGCCGGTGCCGCGCGCCTCGCTGGACGCCCCGCGCGGTCACGAGGAGCCGGACGTCGCCCGGACGTCGGCCATGCCCCGGTTCGACGACCGGCAGGGCCCCGGCGCGACGGCGGAGATCCCCCGGTTCGACGAGCGTCAGAACCCCGGTGCGCCCGGCTACGGCGCTCCCGGTACCGACGCCCCGCAGAACACGGGCCAGTACGCCCAGCCCGGTGCGAACGGTGTCCAGAACACGGGCCAGTACGCCCAGCCCGGTGCGAACGGTGTCCAGAACGCGGGCCAGTACGCCCAGCCCAGTGCGAACGGTGTCCAGAACACCGGCCAGTACGCCCGCGGTGACGTCTTCGGCGCCCCGCAGGGCGGTCCGGGCGGACAGAACCCGGCCGCGACGGGCCAGTTCCCGGTCCCGCAGGGCTACGACAACGGCTCCACCGGCCAGTTCCAACTGCCGGGCCAGGACAACGGTGCCACGGGCCGTCACTCCCTCCCGGAGCGTCCGAGCGCCGCGGACCCGGCCGTCACCGGCCAGTTCGAGCGTCCGCAGCCGAACGGCGCGCACGCCGGCGGCCTGAACGCCCCGCGTCCGCCGGCCCCGCAGCAGCGGCCGGCCCACCCGCAGCAGCAGGGCAACGGCGGTGCCGCGCAGCGGCCCGACGAGCGCGCGGTGTCCGACGCGTGGGCGCTGCCGCCCGCGTCCGGCCCGGGCGACGGCCGTACGCCGCTGTACGACACCCTGGAGACCAACTGGTTCCACGGTGGCGGTGAGCAGGAGCAGGGCAACGGCTCGGCTCCGGCACCCCAGCAGCCGCAACAGCAACCCCAGCAGCCGCAGGGCCCCACCGGCCCGCAGCGGTCCGCTTCCACCGCCTGGCGCAGCTCGCCCAATGACGAGCTGGTCCGGCAGGCCGAACGCGTCCGGCAGCCGGCCGCGGGCGGCGTCACCACCTCCGGCCTGCCGCGCCGGGTGCCCAAGGCGAACCTCGTCCCGGGCACAGCTCAGCAGCAACAACACCAGAGCGGTCCTCAGGTCTCGCGCGCCCCCGATGACGTGCGCGGCCGGCTGACCAATCTCCGTCGGGGTATCGCACAGGGTCGTCAGGCCGGTACCACCCAGACCGGCACCTTCCCGAACCCCACTCACCAGCAGGAGCGATAGTTGAGCCCGATGAGCCAGGCGGCACAGAACCTCAACTGGTTGATCACCAACTTCGTGGACAACACCCCAGGGGTGTCCCACACCGTCGTCGTGTCCGCCGACGGTCTCCTGCTGGCCATGTCCGAGGGGTTCCCGCGCGACCGCGCGGACCAGCTCGCGGCCGTCGCTTCGGGACTGACCTCCCTGACGGCCGGCGCCTCCCGGATCTTCGAAGGCGGCAGCGTGGCCCAGACGGTCGTCGAGATGGAGCGAGGATTCCTTTTCCTCATGTCCGTCTCGGACGGCTCGTCGCTGGCCGTTCTCGCGCACCCCGAGTGCGACATCGGCCTCGTCGGCTACGAAATGGCGCTCCTGGTCGACCGCGCGGGGGCGGTCCTCACCCCGGACCTGCGCGCCGAACTACAGGGAAGTCTGCTCCACTGATCGGCCCCGGCACCACCCGTCTCACCAAATCACCGTCCGGCCGCCACATTCCCCCCACCGGCCCCGTCAGACGGCTTGACTGACCGACTTGCTGTCCCGCCCGGAGGACCCATGACCCCGCCCACCGCCTCTCATGATCCGTATGCGGAACCGTACGAGGACGAGGGCGACCAGCCGCTGGTGCGTCCCTATGCGATGACCGGTGGCCGGACCAGGCCGCGTTATCAACTGGCCATCGAGGCACTGATCAGTACGACGGCCGACCCGGCAGCGCTCATGGGGCTCCTTCCGGAGCACCAGCGCATCTGCCATCTGTGCCGTGAGGTGAAGTCGGTCGCCGAGGTCTCGGCGCTGCTCAACATGCCACTGGGTGTTGCCCGGATCCTGGTGGCCGACTTGGCGGAGGCGGGACTCGTCGCCGTGCACCAGCCGGGCGGCGACGAGACGACCGGCGCCCCGGATGTGACACTGCTCGAAAGGGTGCTCAGTGGACTTCGCAAGCTCTAGCGGCGGGGCGGTCTCCGACAGCCGTACCACCACGTCCGCGAAAATCGTGGTGGCGGGCGGCTTCGGCGTGGGCAAGACCACGTTCGTCGGCGCCGTCTCGGAGATCAACCCGCTGCGCACGGAGGCCGTCATGACGTCTGCTTCGGCAGGCATCGACGACCTCACCCACACCGGAGGCAAGACGACCACGACGGTCGCCATGGACTTCGGCCGTATCACCCTGGACCAGGACCTGATCCTGTACCTGTTCGGCACGCCCGGTCAGGACCGCTTCTGGTTCATGTGGGACGACCTGGTACGCGGCGCCATCGGCGCGGTGGTCCTGGTGGACACCCGTCGGCTGGCGGACTGCTTCCCGGCGGTGGACTACTTCGAGAACTCGGGTCTTCCCTTCGTGGTCGCCCTCAACGGGTTCGACGGGCAGCAGCCCTACCAGCCGGAAGAGGTGCGCGAGGCGCTGCAGATCGGACCCGACACCCCGATCATCACCACCGACGCCCGCCACCGCGCGGACGCGAAGAGTGCGCTGATCACATTGGTCGAGCACGCCCTCATGGCGCGTCTCAGGTAGAACCGAACAAGGAGCGACGTACGACGGTCGCCGTAGACGCACCGGAGCCGGCCGTGTCCTTCGACACGGTCGGCCTCGGTGTTCATAACGTTTCGGCAGAGGAATCGAGGGAGCCCGACACGCGATGCGGTCGCACAGTGCCGCTGCGCGCACGAACCGCTTGCCTTTTGCTGAAGCTCGTTCTTTATGACCGTTTTATCTGGGACTTGCATCACTCGGATTCCCCGCCTTCCAGTGTTTGGAAGAGCGCTGGTCGGCATGCTGGAATGCCTGAACTGCCCATTAGTCAAAGACGTATTCCGTAGTCGATGGCACATCGGGCGCTGAGACACTGCGGCACAACGTTGGTGCCGACCGCCGAGAGGTTGTTGGTCGAGTGAGGCGAAGCAAGAACAGTCCCGAGCCGTCGGCCCGGGGCAACTTCACGCCGCCGTCGCGCACAGCGGCGCCCGCCCCCGTACCCGGTCCCGAACCGACGGCCGCGCCCGCCAAGAGCGGAGGTCGCCTTTCCCCGCGCAACTGGTGCGTGACGACCAGACTGAACGCGATCCTGCTCATACCCGTGCTGGTCGGCCTGGTCATGGGCGGCTTCCAGGTGAAGGGCTCGATCGACACCTGGAACGAGGCCGAGGACGCGGAGAACACCGCGCGTCTGGTGCAGGCCTCCCTCACCTACGCCAACGCCCTCTACAACGAGCGGGACGTCACCGCGGTCCCCCTGCTGCAGGGCAAGGGCAAGGACGACCCGGACGTCGCCAAGGCCCGCGCCGCGACCGACAAGGCCGCCGACGCCTTCGACGAGGCCGCGCAGAGCATGCCGGACAAGCCCGGCCTGAAGCGCCGGATGGAGCTGTTCCGCCAGGCCGAGCCCCAGCTGACCGCGCTGCGCGCCGGGGCGTACACCTCCAAGCTCAAGGGTGTCGCGACCGAGGAGGGTTACGTCACCGTCGCCCACCCCTTGATGGAGTTCGCCAACGACCTCGGTCTCGGCACCGGCAACGTCACCAGCTACGGACGTACGGTCTACGCGATCTCGCTGACCAAGTCGGCGCTGTCGCTGCAGCGTTCCATCGGTATGCACCTGCTGGTGAAGCCCGGCCCGACCGACAGCCAGCTCGCCAGCCAGCGCGTGGCCCTCACCTCCTACGCCTACCTCGAGCGCATCGCCGTCGAGGAGTACAGGGGCGGTGGCACCGAGGCCGACGCGGAGAAGCTGGAGCAGACGGCGCAGCGGATCCAGGCCGAGGGCACGGCCATGGCCCGGGAGGCCAAGCAGCGGGACCCGGACTACGTGGCACCGCCCGCGAAGCCGGAGACGATGATCTCCGAGCTGGGCCGGCTCCCCTCCACCGACGCGGCCGCGCGCGGCGAACTCGCCGCCCAGGGCATCACCCCCGCCAACTGGTGGGCCGTGAGCACACTCAAGTTCGACGGTTACAGCGAGATCGAGTCCGACCTCACCGACGCCGCGGTGAGCGAGGCCGCGCAGATCGCCGACGACGCCCAGCGCGACGCCTTCATCACCGGTGCCGCCGTCGTCATCGCCCTGCTCGCCGCGTTCATCCTGGCCGGCATGGTGGCCCGCCAGATGAGCCGCTCCATGCGCCAGCTGCGCAACGCCGCCTTCGGCATCGCCGAGCAGCGCCTTCCGATGCTGGTCGACCAGCTCTCCCGGACCGACCCCGGCCGGGTCGACACCAAGGTCACACCGATCCCGATCTCCACCACCGACGAGATCGGCGAGGTCGCCCGCGCCTTCGACCAGGTCCACCGCGAGGCCGTCCGGCTCGCCGCCGAGCAGGCCCTGCTGCGGGGCAACATCAACGCGATCTTCACCAACCTGTCGCGCCGCAACCAGTCGCTGATCGAGGGCCAGCTGACCCTGATCACCGACCTGGAGAACAACGAGGCCGACCCGGACCAGCTGGAGAACCTCTTCCGTCTGGACCACCTCGCGACCCGTATGCGCCGCAACGGCGAGAACCTCCTCGTCCTCGCCGGCGAGGAGCCCGGCCGCCGCTGGGACCAGCCGGTGCCGCTGGTCGACGTGTTGCGCGCCGCCTCCTCCGAGGTGGAGCAGTACGAGCGCATCGAGCTGTCCGGCGTCCCCGAGGCCGAGATCCACGGCCGCGCGGTGACCGACCTCGTGCACCTGCTCGCCGAGCTCCTTGAGAACGCCACCACGTTCTCCTCCCCGCAGACCAAGGTCCGCGTCACCGCGACCCGTCTCCCCGACGGCCGCGTGATGGTCGAGATCCATGACAAGGGCATCGGCCTCACCGCCGAGGACTTCGCGGACATCAACCACAAGCTGGCCAACCCGCCGACCGTGGACGCCGCGATCTCGCAGCGCATGGGTCTGTTCGTGGTCGGCCGGCTGTCCGACCGGCACGGCATCCGGGTCCAGCTGCGCCCCTCGGGCGAGCAGGCCGGCACCACGTCGCTGGTCATGCTGCCGGACGCGATCACCCATGGTGGTGGCGGCGAGCAGCAGCTGGACCGCGACGAGTTCACGGTCTCGCAGATCATCCCGGAGCAGAACTTCCAGGGTGAGGACTTCGGCCGGCAGCCGCTGCGCACCGCCGCGGAGCTGGGTTTCGACGACACCCGCTACACGGAGGTCCCGGACGACATCCGCGATCTGGACCCGGTCGGCCGTTCCCGGATGCGCGAGGAGCGCCGGGCGGCCCTGGAGTCCCACGCGCAGCCCGAGCCGGGCGCCGCGAACGCCCAGGAGACTCCCGAGGCGCCCGCCTACCCGGACGAGTTCGCCGCTCCGCAGGGCTACGGCAACGGTCAGGGCTTCGACGGCGGCTACCAGGAGCAGCAGACCGCCGGGTACGACCAGCACGCGTACGGCAACGGGCAGCGGGCGGCGTACGAGGAGCCGCAGCAGCAGGCGTACGGCGAGGGGTTCTACGCGCCGGACGGCCAGGTGCCGCAGAACGACGCCTTCCCGGCCAACGGTGGCTACCCGGACCCCTCCTACGGGCAGCCGGTCCAGGACGGCGGCGCGGCGGCGGGTGCCGCCGACCCCTTCTCGTCCTTCGCCGAGCGGCGCCAGGCGGACGACTGGCCGCAGCAGGGCGGTTACCGGAACGGTCACCCGGACCAGTACCCTGCTCAGGCCCCGGAATCGGAAAATACGCAGGCCGCTGACGCGCGTGAGCAGGACAGCGTAGGCTTCGACCGTCCGGAACCAGCTGCCTCCGACGTCCACGCGATGACCGACGCCGGGCTTCCCCGCCGCGGACCCACCGCGGGCGGCGCGAACGGCTCGGGCGGGCCACGGCACGTGAACCAGGAGCCGTCGGCCTCCACTCCGGAGAGTGACGGCGACAGTGGCTGGCGTTCGACGAACGACGAGCGCTGGCAGCAGGCCTCGTCGCTCCGGAAGCCCAAGGCCGGCGGAGTGACCTCCTCCGGTCTGCCGCGACGGGTCCCCAAGGCCAACCTGGTCCAGGGAGCCGCCGAAACCACCCCTCAGGGAGGCCCCCAGGTCTCCCGCGCCCCGGAAGACGTCCGGGGCAGGCTGAGCAACCTGCGACGCGGTGTCCAACGGGGCCGCGGTGCGGGCAGTGAAACGAACGGTCAGGGCTTCGGTTCTGACAGCACCTACAACCAGGAGCGTTAGTGTGAGCCCGATGAGCCAGGCGGCACAGAACCTGAACTGGTTGATCACCAACTTCGTGGACAACACCCCGGGGGTGTCCCACACGGTGGTGGTCTCCGCCGACGGACTCCTTCTGGCGATGTCCGAAGGCTTTCCCCGCGACCGTGCCGACCAGCTCGCGGCCGTCGCCTCCGGTCTGACGTCTCTGACGGCGGGCGCCTCCCGGATCTTCGAGGGCGGCAGCGTGAACCAGACGGTTGTGGAGATGGAGCGGGGATTCCTGTTCATCATGTCCATTTCCGACGGTTCGTCGCTCGCGGTTCTCGCACATCCGGAGGCGGACATCGGCCTCATTGGGTACGAGATGGCCCTTCTGGTCGACCGTGCCGGTACGGTCCTGACACCGGACCTTCGAGCGGAGCTCCAAGGGAGCCTTCTCAACTAGAGGACGGACGGTGCGTTTTGGCGGCCCGGGGCCGTAAGGTTTCGGGACGCGGCTCCACAGAGATGGGCTCCAGGCACAGTCGGAGGAGGAGAAAGTGGCAACACCCCCAGGCGGTTCGTCGTCGGGCAACTGGTCGTACGGTCCCGCACAGGGCCAGAACGACGGTGCCCAGAGCGGGTACGGCTACCCCTCCGCCCCGAGCCACCGGCAGCCGTACGCGCCACAGGGCCCTGGTCCCTCGCCGTACGACCAGCCGCACGCCCCGCGCATCCAGCCCGTGCAGCCGCAGCGCCGAGCACCCGAACCGGCACCCGCCGGGGCGTCGCACAATCCCCTGGTGCGCCCGTACGCGATGACGGGCGGCCGCACCAGGCCGCGTTACCAGCTCGCCATCGAGGCACTGGTGCACACCACCGCGCAGCCGCACCAGATGCAGGGCCAGTTGCCCGAGCATCAGCGGATCTGCAACCTCTGCCGGGAGATCAAGTCGGTGGCCGAGATCTCGGCCCTGCTGACCATCCCTCTCGGCGTGGCCAGGATCCTCGTCGCCGACTTGGCGGAGGCGGGCCTGGTCGCCATCCATCAGCCCGGCGGCGACGAGAACGCCGGCGGCCAGCCAGACGTGACACTGCTCGAAAGGGTGCTCAGTGGACTTCGCAAGCTCTAGCGGCGGTCCTTCCCGCTCCACCACCTCGGCGAAGATCGTGGTGGCGGGTGGCTTCGGCGTGGGCAAGACCACGTTCGTCGGGGCCGTTTCGGAGATCAACCCGCTGCGCACGGAGGCCGTCATGACGTCTGCTTCGGCAGGCATCGACGACCTCACCCACACCGGGGACAAGACGACCACGACGGTCGCCATGGACTTCGGCCGTATCACCCTGGACCAGGACCTGATCCTGTACCTGTTCGGCACGCCCGGCCAGGACCGCTTCTGGTTCATGTGGGACGACCTGGTACGCGGCGCCATCGGCGCGATCGTGCTGGTGGACACCCGGCGTCTCGCCGACTGTTTCCCCGCGGTCGACTACTTCGAGAACTCGGGTCTCCCCTTCGTGATCGCCCTCAACGGCTTCGACGGCCAGCAGCCCTACCAGCCGGACGAGGTCCGGGAGGCGCTGCAGATCGGGCCCGACACCCCGATCATCACCACCGACGCGCGCCACCGTGCCGACGCGAAGTCGGCGCTGATCACTCTCGTGGAGCACGCGCTGATGGCGCGCCTGCGCTGACGGCTACGGCCGCCACAGGCGGCACCTCGTAGCGCCGAGTTGCGCAACGCCCCCTGCGGCCACCGGGCTGCCGGGGGCTGTTGCATGCCGGGTGCGGGCCGGTGCGGGCCGGTCGTGCCCACGCGACGGAGCCGCATGCCGTCACAGCCCTCGCGCCCCCGGGGGCGTTGCCCCGGCCGGGATACGAGAAGGGCCCCTCCTTCGGCGGAGGGGCCCTTCTCGGAGTCAGCGCCAGCTGTGGGGGGCTCGGAAGCCGCCTTCGCGTTCCAGACGGCGCCAGCCCGCGCGCGCACGGCCGTGGTGGGCCGGCGCGGCGGCGGACGGCTGCGCGGCCGCCCGCGCCAGCAGGATCGCCGTGATCGCGGCGACCTCCTCCGGCCCGGCGTGGCCCTTCTCGACGCGGATGTCAGGTGTGCTCATGGCTCTCAGTCTCCCTGGGAGAGATGTCCGCCGGGTTACTGCGGCGGGTTGCCGTGCTTACGGGACGGCAGATCGGCGTGCTTGGTCTGCAGCATCGCCAGCGAACGGATCAGCACCTCACGCGTCTGGGCGGGGTCGATCACGTCGTCGACCAGACCGCGCTCGGCCGCGTAGTACGGGTGCATCAGCTCGGACTTGTACTCCTTGACCATGCGTGCCCGCATGGCGTCGGGGTCCTCGGCCTCGGCGATCTGGCGGCGGAAGATGACGTTGGCCGCGCCCTCCGCGCCCATCACGGCGATCTCGTTCGTCGGCCAGGCGTAGGTGAGGTCGGCGCCGATGGACTGGCTGTCCATGACGATGTAGGCACCGCCGTACGCCTTGCGCAGGATCAGCGAGATCCGCGGCACGGTGGCGTTGCAGTAGGCGTAGAGCAGCTTCGCGCCGTGCCGGATGATGCCGCCGTGCTCCTGGTCGACGCCCGGGAGGAAGCCGGGGACGTCCAGGAAGGTGAGGATCGGGATGTTGAAGGCGTCGCACATCTGGACAAAGCGGGCGGCCTTCTCGGACGCCTCGATGTCCAGCACGCCCGCCAGCGACTGCGGCTGGTTGGCGACGATGCCGACGACCTGGCCGTCCATCCGGGCCAGGGCGCAGATGATGTTGCGCGCCCAGCGCTCGTGGACCTCCAGGTACTCGCCGTCGTCGACGATCTCCTCGATGACCTTGGCCATGTCGTACGGCCGGTTGCCGTCGGCGGGGACCAGGTCGAGGAGGACGTCGCCGCGGCGGTCCGCGTCGTCGGAGCACTCCACGCGCGGCGGGTTCTCCCGGTTGTTCTGCGGGAGCAGGGAGAGGAGGTAGCGCACCTCGTGGATGCACGTCTCCTCGTCGTCGTAGGCGAAGTGGCAGACACCGGAGGTCTCGGCGTGCACGTCCGCGCCGCCCAGGCCGTTCTGGGTGATCTCCTCGCCGGTGACCGCCTTGACGACGTCCGGCCCCGTGATGAACATCTGCGAGGTGTCGCGGACCATGAACACGAAGTCGGTGAGGGCGGGGCTGTAGGCCGCGCCGCCCGCGCAGGGGCCGAGCATCACGCTGATCTGCGGGATGACGCCGGACGCCCTGGTGTTGCGCTGGAAGATGCCGCCGTAGCCGGCCAGGGCCGAGACGCCCTCCTGGATGCGGGCGCCGGCACCGTCGTTCAGCGACACCAGCGGCGCGCCGGCCGCGATGGCCATGTCCATGATCTTGTGGATCTTGGTGGCGTGGGCCTCGCCCAGCGCGCCGCCGAAGATCCGGAAGTCATGGGCGTAGACGAAGACCGTGCGGCCCTCGACGGTGCCCCAGCCGGTGATCACACCGTCCGTGTACGGCTTCTTCTCCTCCAGACCGAAGCCGGTGGCCCGGTGCCGGCGCAGCTGCTCGACCTCGCGGAAGGACCCCGGGTCCAGCAGCAGTTCGATGCGCTCCCGCGCGGTCAGCTTGCCCTTGGCGTGCTGTGCCCGGGTCGCCTTCTCGCTCGGGCCCGCCAGCGCCTGGGCACGGATCTCGTGCAGTTCGGCCACGCGTCCGCGCGCGTCGGTCGGCTCACCCGGCACCTCATCCAAAACGGTCATGTAGTGACCTTACGAAGCCACCTGGGAATAGGAGCCGTCGACTCCTCACAGTCTCCGGGGTGTTTTCCTGGTACCCCTGAACAGAACCCCGGCGGCATGCAGCCGTTCCGACTGCTCAGAGCGCTTCCGGCTTGTAGGGGTCGCACAAAGACGTCACTTGAGAGCCGCCTCACATTCATGGGTGGCTCATGCACCCGTTCGGGTCGGTCCGCCCACCCGGAGCGTAGCGGTGGCGGTGGTCCGCTCGCGCCGGGGTCTCAGCCGAAGCGGTTCAGGAGCCTGCGGTAGAGGCCGGGAGTGAGGGCGCGCACCCGGGAGGGGAGGGCGAGCCAGGCGGGGATGTAGGTGTCGTCACGGCCCTGGGAGACGGCGTTCCAGACGGCGGCCGCGACCCGGCCGGGCGAGGTGGGGCGCGGGTGGGAGCGGTGGTACGGCGTGCCGCGGCGGGCGAAGAAGCCCGTCTCGACGGGGCCCGGCACGACGAGCGTCACCCCCACGCCCGTACCGAGCAGTTCCTGCCGGAGCGCCTCGGCGAACGCGGCGAGCCCGGCCTTGGCGGCGGAGTACACCGCCTCCTCCCGTACGCCCACCGAGCCGGCCACCGAGCCGACGAGCACCACCCGGCCGCCACCGGCCGCCACCATCGCGGGCAGCACCTCCCGTACGAGGTGCAGCGTCGCGTTGAGGTCCAGGAACAGCACCCGGTCGATGTCGGTGTGCGGCATCGTCAGGAACGGCCCCGCCCAGCCGATGCCCGCCCCGGCGACCAGCACGTCGATGCGTCCGGTCTCCCGCAGCGCGGCCTGGGCCAGCATCTTGGCCCCGTCCGGCGCGGCGAGGTCGGCGGGCAGCAGGACCGCCGAGGTGCCGGACGCCGTCTCCTCAAGGCGCCGCCGGTCCCGGCCGCTGAGCAGCAGGTGCCAGCCCCCGGCGGCGAAGCGCCGCGCGATGGCCGCGCCGATGCCCGAGGAGGCACCGGTGACGAGGACGACGCGCCGGTCCGTGCGCGTCGGCGGGCCGTGGTCGCGCGCCGCCGACGGGGCGGGGGCGGCGGCACGGGCGGCGCCGTGTGCGGGGCCCGCCGGGGGGTCGTAGGTGGAACCGGAGCCGGTGGTGGTCACGAGTCGGTCTCCCATGCGCTGTCGCTGCGGGTCCTCGTCATCCAGGACACCCCCGTTCCGGTGCACCTCGCCAGCGCTGGAGCCCGTCCCGCCCGGCCCGCTCCGGTCCCCGTCGGCGGGCGGTGTCCGGGCTCCCGGGGGCAGTGCGCCGCACCGCAGGACCACTCCTGTGGGCCGCGGGATGCGGCCAGGCGGGCGTATGGCGGGTACGCGGCCGCGTCTGCCGGGATACGAAGAGGGCACCCTTCCGTACCCGGTCCGTCCGGCCCCCGTGGCGAGGTCACCATGCGTCTGCTGCTCGTCCACCCCAGCGCCCTGATGTACTCCGAGATCTTCCTCCGGCTCGAACCGCTGGGCCTGGAACGGGTGGCGGGCGCCGCCCGCGAGGCCGGTCACGAGGTCCGGGTCGTCGACCTCCAGGTGCGGGGCGTGAACCGGCTGCGCGACGAGGTGCGGTCCTTCCGTCCGGAGGCGCTCGGCATTTCGCTGAACTACCTGGCGAACATCCCCGAGGCGATCGCGCTGGCGACGCGGGTGAAACGGGAGGTGCCGGGCTGCTTCGTGTTCCTCGGCGGGCACAGTGTCTCGTTCGTCGCCGAGGAGGTCGTCGAGCAGGCGGAGGGCGCGGTCGACGCGGTGGTCCGCGGAGAGGGGGAGCCGGCGGTCGCGCCGCTGCTGGAGGCGGTGCGCGACGGCGGGGTGGAGGGCGTGCCGGGCGTCGTCACGGCGGCCGGGCGCGGGCCGGCGCCGCTGATGCTGCACGGCATCGACGGACCGCTCCCGGCCCGCGATCTGATGCGCGACCGGCGCCGCTACTTCATCGGCGAGCTCGACCCGTGCGCGTCCGTCGAGTTCACCCGCGGCTGTCCCTGGGACTGCTCGTTCTGCTCGGCGTGGACGTTCTACGGCCGCAGCTACCGCAAGGCCTCGCCCGAGGCGGCGGCGGAGGACCTGGCGAGGATCCGCGAGCCGAACGTGTTCATCGTGGACGACGTGGCCTTCATCCGGCCCGAGCACGGGAACGCCATCGCCGCCGAGGTGGAGCGGCGCGGCATCCGGAAGAAGTACTACCTGGAGACGCGCGCCGACGTCCTGCTGCGCCATCCCGAGGTGTTCGAGCGGTGGGCGCGGCTGGGGCTGCGCTACATGTTCCTCGGCATGGAGGCGATCGACGCCGAGGGGCTCGACCTGTACCGCAAGCGGGTCGGCCCGGACGAGAACCTGAAGGCGCTGGAGACGGCACGGCGGCTCGGCATCAAGGTCGCCGTCAACCTGATCGTGGATCCGGCCTGGGACGAGGAACGCTTCCGCGTGGTGCGGGAGTTCGCGCTGGCCGTGCCGGAGATCGTGCACTTCACGGTGATGACGCCGTATCCGGGTACGGAGATCTGGCACACCGAGTCGCGCCGGCTCACCACCCGCGACTACCGCCTCTTCGACATCCAGCACGCGGTGGTGCCGACCGCGCTGCCGCTGGAGCGCTTCTACGAGGAGCTGGTGCGGACCCAGGCGGTCATCAACCGCAAACACCTGGGGGTGCGCACGGCGTTCGGCGCGGCGCGCGTGCTCGGGCGCAACCTGCTGCACGGGCAGACCAACTTCGCCCGCATGCTGTGGAAGTTCAACCAGGTGTACAACCCGCGCCGGCAACTCGCCGACCACGCACGGCCGGTGCGTTACGAACTGCCGCTCCCCCAGCGTCTCGACGTCGGCGACCGGCGCATGCTGTACGTCCACACCCGGGAGGCGACGCGGGGCGCGCCGACCGACCGGACACCGGACTGACCGGCCGCCGGGGGCCCCTCCGCCATGGCGATCGCCGTCCTCGCCTCGCTCGCCGCCGGTGTGTGTTTCGCCGTCGCGGGAGTCATGCAGCAGTGGGCGGCGGCCACGCGGCCGGACGCGGAGGCGCTCACCGCGCGGCTGCTGGGGCGCCTGGCGCGGGATCCGCTGTGGCTGTGCGGGATCGGGCTGGCGGTGGTGGCGTACGGTTTCCAGTCGCTGGCGCTGGCGTTCGGGCCGCTGAGTCTGGTGCAGCCGCTGATCGTCGCCGAGCTGGTCTTCGCGGTCCCGCTGTCGGCACGGCTGCACCGGCTGCGGCTGGGCCCGCGGGAGTGGTCCGGCACGCTCGCGGTGGCGGTGGGGCTGGCGCTGGCGCTGCTCTCCGCCCGACCGCACGGCGGCGACCCCGGGGCGGCCGGCCTGCTGCCCTGGCTCCTGGCCGTCGGCGCGGTCGCGGCCGTGGTGTGCGGTGCGCTCGCGACCGCGCGGGTGCTGTCCGGCCCGTGGCGGGCCTCGGCGACCGCGCTCGCCGCGGGGGCGGTGATGGGCACCCAGTCCGTCCTGCTGGCCGCGACGGTGGACCGGCTCCGGCACGGGCCGCTCACGGCCCTGGCCGCCTGGCAGACCTACGCGCTCGTCGCCGCCAGTGTGGGCGGCCTGCTGCTCATCCAGAGCGCCTTCCAGCAGGGCCCGCTGGCCGCGAGCATGACGGTCCTGGACGCGACCGAGCCGGTGGTCGCGGTGGCCATGGGCACGCTGCTCCTCGACGAGACGCTCCGCACGGGCTGGCCGGCCTCGGCGGCGACGCTGGCAGGTCTGGGTCTGGTGGCGGCAGGCATCGCGGCCTTGGACACATCACCGGTCATCGCGGCGTCACACGGCCGGCACACGGACCGGCGGTAGGACTTGGGGGCGCGGGGCTGTGTCGACATGCGGCTCCGCCGCGTGGGCGCAAAGGGGCCTGGGCAGAAAAGGGGCGCGGGGAACTGCGCAAAGGGGGTCTGGGGGCGAAGCCCCCAGGGACGGGACGGGAAGGGGCGGCGGGGGCGAAGAAACCCGGCGGCGGACGCGCGGTCGGCCACGGCGTGTGCCCGGGTGTCCCCGGGCGGGATGGTTCAAGCGGTACGGGAGCCGGCACGGCGGGGCGTGCGGGCGGCCGGACGGGTCCAGACCGGGAGGAGGTCCTCCTCGAGCACGCGGTCCCAGGTGGGATGGGTGATCCTGGACGTCTCCGCGGCCCGTCGCCGTACCGCCCCCCGTGCGGCAGGGTCCTCGGCCAGCGGGCGCAGGGCGTCCGCCCAGACCGACGGGTCGTCGGCCGGGACGACGATGCCGTCGAGGCCCGGTGCGGTCAGCCAGCGGGTGGTGTGCGCGCCCTCGGGCAGGACGACCGCCAGGCCGCACGCCATCGCCTCGGCGACGACGTTGCCGCTGGTCTCCGTACGGGACGGGAAGGCGAAGATGTCGCAGCCGGCGTACACCCGTGCCAGCCGGTCCTGCGGGAGCGGCCCGAGCAGGGTGACGTCCCGGCCGAGCACGCGGCGCACGGTGGCCTCCTCGGCGCCGGAGCCCGCCATGACCAGGTGCGCGGCGCCGCCCCGGGCGCGCAGCAGCCGGACGCTCTCGGTCAGCAGCGGTACGCCCTTGCTGGCGTCCAGCCGGCCGGCGAACAGCACCAGCGGGCGGTCGGCCGGGACGCCGTACGCGCGCGTCAGCCAGGCCCGCGCGGTGGGGTCGGGCCGGAAGAGTCCGTGGTCGACGCCCCGGCGCAGCAGGGCGACCCGGTACGGGCCGAGGACCCGGGCGAGTTCCGCGCGGCCTTCCGGGGTCGGGACGAGTACGCGTTCGCAGGGGTCCAGCAGCCGGTCCCGGCGCCGGCGCAGCGCGCTCTCGGCCCGGTCCGCGAGCAGGTCCTCCGCCCTCGGATGACTCCCGGGCAGCCACCGCTCGGCCAGGTAACGGGCGTAGACGGAGGCCAGCAGCGGTACGTCGGTGTGCACGGAGCCGATGAGCCGGGGCCGTGGGGCGGACCGCCGGGCCGCACGGCGGTGGAGCCGTACGGCGGTGGCGGCGAAGGCGAAGCTGTGGGTCAGGTGCCAGACGTCGTGGCGGGGCAGCAGGGCGGCGAGCCGCGGGTGGTACGGGGCGAGGTCGCAGACGTCCTCCGCGCGGTCGGCCGAGCGCGTCGCCGCCGAGCTGAGCACCGGCCGGAGCATCACGAACCGAACGTGCGGGGAGAGCGGCTCGACCCGCTCGCGTTCGCCGAGGAAGTAGACGGTCAGGTCGAGGAGTGCGCCGCCGGAGCCGTCGGGCAGGCGCTCCGTGAGGCGGGCGGCGCTCCGCGCGAAGTGCTCCCAGCACTTCACCTGGCCGCCCGACGTATCGCGCCGCACCAGCTCCACCAGGACCGCGACCGAGGACACGGCCGGCGAGTACCACGCGTCGCGGCGGCCCAATCACGCCACCTTCGCCAAGCATGTTGAAAGTTAAAGGGAATAGGTCTACGGTGGACCTCGTTGGATTAGTTGAACATTAAACGTCATCCCCCGGGAGGAACATCATGGGCATCTTCAGCCGCAAGGACAACGAGACCGCCACCGCTACCGCCGACTCCGCGGTGAACCCGGACCTGGCCGCGCTGACCGGTGAGTACACGATCGACCCCGCGCACAGCACGTTCGGCTTCGTCGCCCGGCACGCCATGGTCACCAACGTCAAGGGCAGCTTCCAGGACTTCACCGGCACGCTGCACCTCGACGGCACCGACCCGTCGAACTCCACGGCCACCATCGACGTGGTGATGGACAGCATCGAGACCGGCAACGCCGACCGTGACGGCCACCTGAAGAGCGCCGACTTCTTCAAGACGGACGAGTTCCCGGCGATGACCTTCCGCACCACCAAGGCGGAGGCCCTCGGCGGCGACGACTACCGCATCACCGGTGACCTGACCATCCTGGGCACCACCCGGCCGCTCACCATCGACCTGGAGTTCAACGGCGCCGCGAAGGACCCCTTCGGCAACGAGCGCGTGGGCTTCGAGGGCAAGGCGGAGATCCTGCGCTCCGAGTGGGGCCTGACCTGGAACGCGGCGCTGGAGACGGGCGGCGTCCTGGTCTCCGACAAGATCAAGCTGAACTTCGACATCTCGGCGATCCGCAACGCCTGATCCCGCCGACGCGGCGCCCCGCCCGGCACCGCCTCCCGAGCACGCCCGCCTCCCGACTCCCCGCAGGGGAAGGCGGGCGCTCGGCATGCCTGCGGGAGACTCCCCGACGGCTCAGAAACCGCCGCCGAAGTCCCCGCCGCCGCCTCCGCCGCCTCCGCCGCCGAAGTCGCCTCCGCCGAAGCCGCCGCCCCCGCCGAAGTCGCCGCCGAAGTCCCCGCCGTCGAAGTCCGCGCCCGAGACGTCGCCGCCCTCGTAGCCGCCGAAGTCCCCGTAACCGGCGCCGTAGTCGGCCCCGTAGGCGGGGCCGGCCATCATGCCGCCGAGCATGGTGCCGACGAGCAGTCCGGGCAGCAGGCCGCCGCCGAAGTAGCCGCCGGCCCAGGGCCCGTACGCGGGACCTGCGTCCCAGTAGGGGCGACGCCCGTACTCGGTGTCGACCTCGCGGACGGCGGGATCGCGGCCGTCGGCCAGCCGGGCCCGGTCGGCCGCGCACACCGGGACCTCGCGCTCGGCGCCGCCCGACGGCGTCCAGACGGCGTCGGCGACCGAGGGACCGTGGCGCGGGTCGAAGAAGCAGGGCGGGCGGCGCTCCGGCAGCGGGCGTCCCTCCCGGCGCGCGGCGAGGGAGGCGAGGGCGAAGCGGCCGTCCTCCACGGCCTGGGTGACGGCCCGGACGTCCTCCGGTTTGCGGGCCGCGGCCATGAACGACTTGGACTTCTCGTAGGCGTCCAGCGCGTGCTCGTAGTCCGCGCGCATCGCGTCGTCCGCGCCGGGCTCGGCCGGGTGGAAGTCGAGGCGGTCGAGTTCCTCGCCGAACGCGGTGATGTCCTCGTCCACCACCACCCGCAGCTTCTCCAGCGCGGCCCGCCGCTCCTCCTCGTGGCGCCGCCGGTTGCGGCGGGACACGGCGTAGATGCCCGCGCCGCCGGCCGCCACCAGCGCTCCGACGGTGATCAGCCCGCCGACGGGGACGTCACCGCCGGACCCGTCGCTCCAGGAGTTCGGCGCCGAGCCGCCGGTGTTGCGCAGCGCGCTGTCGACGAAGTCGTTCAGCTGGGCCTTGGCGTCACCGGTGTCCTGCACGGACGCGACCAGGTTCCGCACGCCCTGGCCGCTGAGCACGCTGCTGTCGGCGCGCGCGTCGAACTCGTCGCCGAGGCGGATGCCGTACAGACCGGTGACGCCGGTCTCGGTACGCAGGTCCCGGAAGAGGTCCTGCGTCGGATAGTCCGCCGGGAGGACCGCCACGAAGACCGGCGCGTCCGCGTCCTCGATCTTGTCGGCCAGGGCCTCGGCGTCGGATTCGGCCAGGATGTCCCGGGCCTCGGGGTCGACGTAGACGGGACTCTCGCGCAGTTCGCGGGCGATCTCCGAGAGGTCCGTGGCCGCCTGCGCCCCGGGCGCACCGGCCATCAGGACCGCCAGTACGGCGGCCACCGGCACGATCAGCAGGCGTACGAGGGTACGCATCAACGCGTCCTTCATACCTTCGAAGCTACCCGAATCCACCTGGAAACGGACATACGGACCGGCAGGGGTTCTCGGGGCCGCCCCTGCCGGTCCCGGATCTCCTACGACGCCGGTTCCACGCCGGCCCGCAGCAGCCCGTACGCGTACGCGTCCTCCAGCGCCTGCCAGGACGCGGCGATGACGTTCTCGGCGACGCCCACCGTCGACCACTCCCCCGCCCCGTCGGACGTGGAGATCAAGACGCGGGTGGTGGACTGGGTTCCGTGCTTGCCCTCGAGGATGCGGACCTTGTAGTCGACCAGCTCCAGCTTGGCGAGCTGCGGGTAGATCTTCTCCAGGGCGACCCGCAGGGCGCGGTCCAGGGCGTTGACCGGGCCGTTGCCCTCCGCGGTGGCGACGATGCGCTCGCTCTTGGCCCACAGCTTGACCGTGGCCTCGTTGGCGTGGGTGCCGTCGGGGCGGTCCTCGACGATCGCGCGCCAGGACTCGACGTCGAAGTACTTCAGCGGCCTGCCCTCGGCCTCCGCGCGGAGCAGCAGCTCGAAGGAGGCATCGGCCGCCTCGTACGTGTAGCCCTTGAGTTCGCGCTCCTTGACCCGCTCGACGACCCGGCCGACCAGTTCGCGGTCGCCGCCGAGGTCGATGCCGAGCTCCTTGCCCTTGAGCTCGATGGAGGCGCGCCCGGCCATGTCGGAGACCAGCATCCGCATGGTGTTGCCGACCTGCTCGGGGTCGATGTGCTGGTACAGGTCCGGGTCGACCTTGATCGCGGAGGCGTGCAGTCCGGCCTTGTGCGCGAAGGCGGAGACACCGACGTACGGCTGGTGCGTGGACGGGGTGAGGTTGACGACCTCGGCGACGGCGTGCGAGATGCGGGTCATCTCCCGCAGCCGGCCCTCGGGCAGGACCCGCTTGCCGTACTTCAGTTCCAGGGCGGCCACCACCGGGAACAGGTTGGCGTTGCCGACCCGCTCGCCGTAGCCGTTGGCCGTGCACTGGACGTGGGTGGCGCCCGCGTCGACGGCGGCGAGGGTGTTGGCGACCGCGCAGCCGGTGTCGTCCTGGGCGTGGATGCCGAGCCGGGCGCCGGTGTCGGCGAGCACGGTGGCGACCACGGCCTGGATCTGCGCCGGGAGCATGCCGCCGTTGGTGTCGCACAGGACGACGACGTCGGCGCCGGCCTCGGAGGCGGCGCGGACCACCGCCTTCGCGTACTCGGGGTTGGCGCGGTAGCCGTCGAAGAAGTGCTCGCAGTCGACGAAGACCCGGCGGCCCTCCCCCTTGAGGAAGGAGACCGTGTCGCGGACCATCTCCAGGTTCTCGTCGAGGGTGGTGCGCAGGGCGAGCTCGACATGACGGTCGTGGGACTTCGCGACCAGCGTGATCACCTGTGCGCCGGAGTCGAGGAGTGCCCTGACCTGGGGGTCCTTCGCGGCGGTGGCGCCGGCGCGGCGGGTGGCGCCGAAGGCGACCAGCGCCGCGTGCCGGAACTCGATCTCCTGCTGGGCGCGGGCGAAGAACTCGGTGTCCCGCGGGTTCGCGCCGGGCCAGCCGCCCTCGATGAAGCCCACGCCGAACTCGTCCAGGTGCCGTGCGATGGCGAGCTTGTCGGCGACCGTGAGGTTGATGCCCTCGCGCTGGGCGCCGTCGCGCAGGGTGGTGTCGAAGACGTGGAACGAGTCGTCGGGCTCGCTGGTTGCGGTCATGGTCTGAAGGCTCCTGAGTTGATCTCGGTCTACCGGAATGACCGGTTCCACCGTTCCCGCATGGTCCCTCGCGCCCCGTTGCCCGGCTGTGGGTGGGCCAGGAAACAGAAAAACCTCTCGCGGGTGCGAGAGGTCTGCGCGCGGGTCGAGGACGACGGTGTCCGCCCGTACGGTGTCGTACGTGCGGTCACTGCGGACCGGCGCGCCTGCTGCCAATAATCGTGGCGAACGAGAGCACGGGGGCAGTCTGGCACAATCCGCCCCCGCGCTCACGATCCGTCTCAGGATGCGGGCGGTGCGTGCTCACCCGCAGGGAGCCGGCCTAGCCGAGCGGGTGCATCCAGCCGTGCTTGTCCTCGGCGGTGCCGCGCTGGATGTCGAGGAGGGCCTGGCGCAGGCGGAGGGTGACCTCGCCGGGCTCGCCGCCGCCCTGCCGCCACTCGGCGCCGGCCCGCTTCACCGTGCCGACCGGGGTGATGACGGCCGCCGTACCGCAGGCGAAGACCTCGGTGAGGGTGCCGTTCTCCGAGTCGCGCTGCCACTGCTCGACGGAGACGCGCTCCTCGACGGCCTCGTAGCCGAGGTCGCGGGCGACGCCCAGCAGGGAGTCACGGGTGACGCCCTCCAGGATGGAGCCGCTGAGGGTGGGGGTGACGATCCTGTCTCCGTAGACGAAGTACAGGTTCATGCCGCCCAGTTCCTCGACCCACTGGTGCTCGACCGCGTCGAGGTAGCAGACCTGGTCGCAGCCCTTGGCCGCGGCCTCGGCCTGCGCGAGCAGGGAGGCCGCGTAGTTGCCGCCGGTCTTGGCGTCGCCCATGCCGCCGGGGACGGCGCGGACGCGGTCCTCGGAGACCCAGATGGAGACGGGCTTCACGCCGCCCGGGAAGTAGGCGCCGGCCGGGGAGGCGATGACCAGGAACAGGTACTCGTTGGCGGGCTTCACACCCAGTCCGACCTCGGTGGCGATCATGAAGGGGCGCAGGTAGAGGGACTCCTCACCGCCGTGCGCCGGCACCCACGCCTTGTCCTGCGTGACGAGGGCGTCGCACGCCTCGATGAAGGTCTCGACCGGTAGTTCGGGCATCGCGAGGCGCCTGGCGGAGCGCTGGAAGCGCTCGGCGTTCTTCTCCGGCCGGAAGGTGGCGACGGAACCGTCGGGCCGGCGGTAGGCCTTCAGGCCCTCGAAGATCTCCTGCGCGTAGTGCAGGACGGTGGTCGCGGGGTCGAGGGAGATCGGCGCGTACGGGACGAGCCGGCCGTCGTGCCAGCCGCGGCCCTCGGTCCACTTGATCGTCACCATGTGATCGGTGAAGTGGCGGCCGAACCCGGGGTTGGCCAGGATCGCCTCGCGCTCTGCGTCCGAGAGCGGGTGCGCCGAGGGCTTGAGCTCGATCGTGGGCGTCGTCATGAGTGGTTGTCCTTCACCGGTTGTAGTGACGGGCCGCGCACACGCCCGCACGGCCCGTGGCCAGTACTAGGACGTCCGAGCATTCCCTCATTCCGCGGCTCCGCGTCCGATTATCGCCCGGAGGCGACGGCGGAAGAAACAGGGTGAATGCGGCCCGGTGGTCGATGGTGGCACCCGGCGGGGACAGGGGGAAGCCGCCGGGTGCGGATGCGACCCGGCGGCTTCGAGTGTTCTCGGTGTACGCCGGGTCAGCCGGCTACTCGTGCGGCGAGCGCGTCGCCGATCTCCGAGGTGCTGCGGGCGGGCAGGTCGCCGCGCTCCGCGAGGTCGGCGGAGACGGCGTCCTCGATGCGGACCGCCTCGGCGTCGTGGCCGAGGTGGCGCAGCAGCAGGGCGACGGACAGGACCGTGGCGCTGGGGTCGGCCTTGCCCTGGCCGGCGATGTCCGGGGCCGAGCCGTGCACGGGCTCGAACATGGACGGGTACGCGCGGTCCGGGTTGATGTTGCCGGAGGCCGCGACGCCGATGCCGCCGGAGACAGCCGCGGCGAGGTCGGTGATGATGTCGCCGAAGAGGTTGTCGGTGACGATGACGTCGAAGCGGCCCGGGTCGGTGACCAGGTAGATCGTCGCGGCGTCGACGTGGATGTAGTCGGTGGTGACCTCGGGGAACTCCTCGGCCACCTTGGTGAAGACGTTCGTCCACAGGTGGCCGGCGAAGGTCAGCACGTTGTTCTTGTGGACCAGCGTGAGCTTCTTGCGCGGGCGGGCCCGGGCGCGGGCGAAGGCGTCGCGGACCACGCGCTCGACACCGAAGGCCGTGTTGACGGACACCTCGGTGGCGACCTCGTGCGGCGTGCCCTTGCGGATGGTGCCGCCGTTGCCCGTGTACGGGCCCTCGGTGCCCTCGCGGACCACGACGAAGTCGATCTCCGGCTGGTCGGCGAGCGGGGTGGCGACGCCCGGGAGGAGCTTCGAAGGACGCAGGTTGACGTGGTGGTCGAAGGCGAAGCGGAGCTTGAGCAGGAAGCCGCGCTCGAGCACGCCGGAGGGGACCGACGGGTCACCGATGGCGCCGAGCAGGATGGCGTCGTGCCGCTTCAGCTCGTCGAGGTCGGCGTCGGTGAGGGTCTCACCGGTGGCGTGGTAGCGCTTGGCCCCGAAGTCGTACTCCTTGGTCTCCAGCTTCACATCCTGCGGAAGGACGGCGGAGAGGACCTTGAGACCTTCGGCCACGACCTCCTGGCCGATGCCGTCACCGGGGATCACTGCGAGATTGAGGCTGCGAGACATGCGGGCACCCTACTCCTCGTCCCACGGGATGACATGCGGCGTCCGGCATACGGACGCCGTCGGCGTGTCAGTGGCCGGTCGAACCGCCGTTGTCCCTGCGGTCGAGGGCGCGCTGGAGCGCCGCGGCGGCTTTCTTGCGGTCGGATTCGCTGGTGCGGGAGGTGTGGCGGACGCGGCGGGCGGTCGTCTCGGCCATGGGTCATCGACTCCTTCGGCATACGGGGAGCGCGGAAAGGGGGTTGCGAGACACCGGAAGGGGCGGGGAGCGACGGGCCGCAGGGGTTGCCTGCACGGGGCCCGGCTCACGACCGCCGTTCGCTCGATCGAGCGAATCGTTCGGCTCCTACAAAGCTAGAGGAGCGGACTGCATCTGTCTGCACAATTACTCGGACTTCCTACTATCTGAGACGGCGGACCGGGTCGCACCGCTCCCACCTGCGAAAACACCGAACGGGCCAGGTCGGGGGGTGACCTGGCCCGTCCGGGGTCGGGGTGGGCGTCAGCCCATGTGCGGGTAGCCGTAGTCGGTCGGCGGGACCAGCGTCTCCTTGATGGCGCGGGTCAGGGTCCAGCGCATCAGGTTCTGCGGGGCGCCGGCCTTGTCGTTGGTGCCGGAGGCGCGGCCGCCGCCGAAGGGCTGCTGGCCGACGACGGCGCCGGTCGACTTGTCGTTGATGTAGAAGTTGCCGGCCGCGTAGCGCAGCCTGTCCATCGTGTACGCCGCCGCCGCGCGGTCGTTCGCGATGACCGAGCCGGTGAGGGCGTAGTCGGACACCGACTCCATCTGGGTCAGCATCTCGTCGTACTTCTCGTCGTCGTAGACGTGCACGGCGAGGATCGGGCCGAAGTACTCGGTGCGGAACACCTCGTTCTCCGGGTCGTCGCACTCGATGACGGTCGGGCGCACGAACCAGCCCTCGGAGTCGTCGTAGGAGCCGCCCGCGACGATCGTGCAGGAGGCGTCCTCCTTGGCGCGGTCGATGGCGGCCTTGTTCTTGGCGAAGGACCGCTCGTCGATGACGGCGCCGATGAAGTTGGACAGGTCGGTGACGTCACCCATCTTGATGCCGTCGACCTCGGCCGCGAACTCCTCCTTGAAGCCGGAGTTCCAGATCGACGCCGGGATGTACGCGCGGGAGGTCGCGGAGCACTTCTGGCCCTGGTACTCGAAGGCGCCGCGGGTCAGCGCGGTCTTGAGGATCGCGGGGTCGGCGCTCGGGTGGGCGACGACGAAGTCCTTGCCGCCGGTCTCGCCGACCAGGCGCGGGTAGGTGCGGTACTTCTCGATGTTGTTGCCGACCGTCTTCCACAGGTGCTGGAAGGTCTTGGTCGAGCCGGTGAAGTGGATGCCGGCGAGGTCGCGGTGTTCCAGGGCGACCTCGGAGACCGCGATGCCGTCACCGGTGAGCAGGTTGATGACGCCCTTGGGCAGACCGGCCTCCTCCAGCAGCTTCATCAGCAGCACGGCGGCGTGGGTCTGGGTCGGGGACGGCTTCCAGACCACCACGTTGCCCATGAGGGCCGGCGCGGTGGGCAGGTTGGCGGCGATCGCGCTGAAGTTGAACGGCGTGATCGCGTAGACGAAGCCCTCCAGCGGGCGGTGGTCGAGGCGGTTCCACACGCCCGGCGAGTTGGCCGGCGGCTGCTCGGCGAGGATGCCGCGCGCGTAGTGGACGTTGAACCGCCAGAAGTCGACCAGCTCGCAGGGGCTGTCGATCTCGGCCTGCTGCGCGGTCTTGGACTGGCCCAGCATGGTGGAGGCGGCGATGGTCTCGCGCCAGGGGCCGGCCAGCAGTTCGGCGGCGCGCAGGATGATCGCCGCGCGGTCGTCGAAGGACATGGCGCGCCAGGCGGGCGCGGCGGCGAGGGCCGCGTCGATGGCGTCCTGGGCGTCCTGCCGGGTGGCGTTGGCGTAGGTACCCAGACGGGCCTTGTGGTGGTGCGGCTGCACGACGTCGAAGCGCTCGCCGCCGCCCATGCGCTTCTCGCCGCCGATGGTGCAGGTGAGGTCGATCGGGTTGTCGGCCAGCTCCTTGAGCTTGGCCTCCAGCCGGGCGCGCTCGGGCGTCCCGGGGGCGTAGCCGTGCACCGGCTCGTTGACGGGGGTGGGGACCTGGGTCACAGCGTCCATGGGTGGCGTAACTCCTTGTCGTGAGCGGTGTGGTGTCAGCCCTTGGTGAGCATGCTTCGGGCGGAGAAGCGCAGGTTCGCCGGCTTCTCCGCGAGCCGCCGCATGCTGTGCCTTCCCGGCCGGCGACCCCCGGACCCCCGGCCGGGGCCGGGGCTGCGGCACAGCCGAGTTGTCTCAGCCACGACTGATCATGCTCCGCAGGAAGAACCGCAGATTCGCGGGCTTCTCAGCCAGTCGTCGCATGAAGTAGCCGTACCAGTCGGTGCCGTAGGCCGTGTAGACGCGCATGCGGTGGCCCTCGGCGGCCAGTCGCAGGTGCTCGTCGCCGCGGATGCCGTAGAGCATCTGGAACTCGTACTCGTCGAGTTTGCGCCCGGCGGTGCGGGCCAGTTCCTGGGCGATGGAGATCAGACGCGGGTCGTGGGACCCGATCATCGGGTAACCCTCGCCCTCCATCAGCGTCCGCAGGATGCGCACGTACGCCTTGTCGATCTCGTGCTTCTGCTGGTAGGCGACCTCGGCGGGCTCCTTGTAGGCGCCCTTCACCAACCGTACGCGACTGCCGGCCGCGGCGAGGCGGCGCGCGTCCTCCTCGGTGCGGAAGAGGTAGGCCTGGATGACACAGCCCGTCTGCGGGACGTCCCTGCGCAGTTCCTCGTGGATCGCGAACATCGAGTCGAGGGTGGTGTGGTCCTCGGCGTCCAGCGTGACGGTGGTGCCGATCTCGGCGGCGGCCTCGACGACCGGGCGGACGTTGGCGAGCGCCAGTTCGTGGCCGCCGGGGAGCGCCTGGCCGAACATCGACAGCTTCACCGACATCTCGGCGCGGGTGCCGAGCTCCAGCGGCTTCAGCCGGCCGATCAGCTCCAGGTAGGCGTCGCGGGCGGCGGCGGCCTGCTCGGGGGTGGTGATGTCCTCGCCGACGACGTCCATGGTGAGTTCCAGGCCGTTGCCGGTGAGCTCCTGGATGATCGGCAGGATCTCGTCGACGGTCTCACCGGGGATGAAGCGGTCGACGACCTGCTTGGTCACCGGGGCCGCCGAGATCAGGCGTCGCATCCGGTCGCTGCGCGACGCGGCGAGAATCACGGGACCCAGCACGGGGCACCTCCACAAGCTGCACGAGGCCGTCACCCGACGATTCGGATACGGCACGGAGAACCACCGTGAAACCTACGGATGCCCCCGATCGTGGGCCATCGACAGTTGTCACGCATCCGTGCCGCGGATCTCAGACAGATGTATGAAGGGGTCGGGGGTGTGCGGCAGAATGCCCGGGTGACGTCGGAACACAGGGATGACCACCAGGAGCTGGTGGACGAGATCTCGGAGCTGCTCGGCGCTCCGGCGACCCTGGAGAACCGGGACTTCGAGCTGATCGCCTTCGGGGCGTACGACAGCGAGGGCGACCTCGATCCGTCCGTGCTGGACCCGGTGCGCACCCGCTCGATCCTGACCCGCCGTTCGACGGCCGCCGTCCGCGCCTGGTTCGAGGGCTTCGGCATCACCCGGGCGACCGGCCCGGTCCGTATTCCGCGCACCCCGGAGGCAGGCGTGCACCGGGGGCGCATCTGTCTGCCGGTACGCCATCGGGGAGTCGTCCTCGGCTACGTCTGGCTGCTCGACTACGACCCGGGCCCCTCCGAGCGGCAGCTGGACGCCGCCATGCGGGTGACGGCCAGGATCGGGGCGCTGCTCGCGGACGAGGCGCAGCACGGCGCCGACCTCACGCGCGAGTTGCGGGCGGTGCTGACGGCGGAGCGGGACTGGCAGCGGGAGATGGCGGTCGCCGAGCTGCGCACCGCCCTCGGCAACCGGGCCGACGGTCCGCACACGGTGGTCTGTGTCGCCCCCTGGCCCTCCGCCGATCCGGACGACGCCCCCTCGGTCCGTACGGTGCCGGGGGCGACGGCGCTGTGCGTCCTGCCGTGGGGCGCCACCGCCCTGTCCCTGGCCCTGCTGCTGCGGCTGCGCTCGACGGACGTACTGGCCCCGGCGGCGACGGCGGCCTCGCGGCTGCTGGAGCGGGCGGGTTCGAGCGGTCCCGGAAGCCGGGGCGGCCCACCGTCGGCCGCCGGGATCGCCGCGCCCCGCGCGGGCCTCGCCGAACTGGGCGCGGCCTGGACGGAGGCGTCGGCGTCGGCGCGGGCGGCGCTGGCCGAACCCCGGCTCGGACCGGTGGCCCAGTGGGCGTCGATCGGCCCCTTCCGCCTGCTGACCGCGCTGCCCCCGGGCGCCGCCCACGATCCCGTCGTCGGCCCCCTGCTCTCCCCCGCACACGCCGCACTGGCCCGCACCGCCGAGGTCTACCTCGACCGCGCGGGCCAGGCCGGCCGCACGGCGGCCGAGCTGGGCATCCACCGCCAGACCCTGTACTACCGCCTGTCGCGGATCGAGCAGCTCACGGGCCTGGACCTGGACGACGGCGAGGACCGGCTGCTGCTGCACATGGCGCTCAAGGGGCATCGCCTGTAGCGGCGGCCCCCTCGATCACCCGGCGCAGGCCGGCGGTCAGCTGCTCGCCGTCGGGCGCGGTTCCCGGGTCGAAGGTCCACTGGGCGATGAGGCCCGTCATCAAGGTCACGTAGAACATGCCGAGGGTGTCCGCGGCCTCGTCGGACACGTCCTCCTCGCGGCCGCCCATCAGCAGCGGGACCAGACCCCGTCCGGCCTCGCGCTGTGCCGCCGCCAGGCGCTCGCGCACCTCGGGGAGCCGGTCACCGAGGGCGAGGACCTCCATGCTGAGCCGCCACACCGAGCCGGGCTCCTTCATGGTGCCGATGATGTTCGACCACACCCGCTCGAACCGCTCCAGGGAGCCGGGCGCGGTGTCGTCCACGGTCCCGTCGCCCTCGAAGGCGTCGCCCATCCCCTCGACCAGCGACACGTAGGCCTGCGCGAGCAGGGCGTCCTTCGAGCCGTAGTGGTAGCCGATGGACGCCAGGTTGGTCCCCGACTCCCTGACGATGTCACGCGCCGTCGTGCGCGCGAATCCCTTGTCGAGCAGGCAGCGCTTGGCGCCCTCGAGCAGATCCTCACGGTGTCCCATGCGGCCACCCTACCCACCCTTCCATACGCACGTCTTATACGATCGTTCTAGACAAGCGTATAAGACGTGCGTACAGTCGCCGCCATGACAACCGACCCGACCCGTGCCGGCCGCCGCGAGTGGACCGCGCTCACCGTGCTGATGCTTCCGCTGCTGCTGGTCTCGATGGACGTCTCCGTCCTCTACTTCGCGATCCCGGAGATCAGCGCGGACCTGGAGCCGAGCGGCACCCAGCAGCTGTGGATCTTCGACATCTACGGCTTCGTCCTGGCCGGCCTGCTGATGACGATGGGCGCGCTGGGCGACCGCGTCGGCCGCCGCAGGCTGCTGCTCCTCGGCGCCGCCGCCTTCGGTGCCGCCTCACTGCTCGCGGCCTACGCGCACACCGCCGAGACGCTGATCGCGGCCCGCGCGATCCTCGGCATCGGCGGCGCGACCCTGATGCCGTCGACGATGGCGCTGGTCCGCACGATGTTCACCGACCCCGCCCAGCGGACCAGGGCGATCGGGCTGTGGTCCGGGGTGATGACGGCCGGGATCGCGCTCGGCTCGGTGATGAGCGGTGTCCTCGTCGAGCACTTCTGGTGGGGCTCGGTCTTCCTGGTCAACCTGCCCGCGATGGCCCTGCTGCTGGTCCTCGGCCCGGTACTGCTCCCCGAGTCGAAGAACCCCTCCCCCGGCCGCTTCGACCTGCTGAGCGTCCCGCTGTCGATGGCGGCGGTCCTGCCCGTGGTCTACGGCCTGAAGGAACTGCCCTCCGAGGGCTGGAACGTCCGCTACGTCGTCGCGATCACCGTCGGCCTGCTGTTCGCGGCACTGTTCGTGCACCGGCAGCGCACCACGGCCTCGCCGATGATCTCGCCGTCCCTCTTCCGCGGGCACGGCTTCACCCCGGCGCTCGTCCTCAACACCCTGTCGGCCTTCGGGATGATGGGCTCGGCGTACTTCACCACCCAGTACCTGCAGTCGGTCCTCGGCAAGAGCGCGCTGGAGGCCGCGCTGTGGAGCCTGCTGCCGTCGGTGCTCATCGGCGTCGCCGCGCCGGTCGCCGCCCAGGTGGTCCAGCGGGGCGTGGAGCGCGCGTACGTCGTGACGGCCGGTTTCGTCATCGCGGCGGGCGGCTACGGGCTGCTGGCCCTGGCCGGTACGGACTCCCTGTGGCTGGTGCTGGCCGCGTGCGGGGTGCTGGCCGCCGGCATCGTCATCGTGCTGTCCCTGCTCACCGACCTGGCCCTCAGCTCGGCACCGGTCGAGAAGGCGGGTGCGGCGTCCTCCCTGCTGGAGACCGGCACCGAGTTCGGTGGTGCGCTGGGTATGGCCGCCCTCGGCTCCATCGGCACCGCCGTCTACCACCACGAGATGCCGGACACGGCCCCGGCCCTGGCACAGGAGACCCTGGCCGGCGCGCTGGCCGTCGCCGCCGGACTGCCGGGACGTGCGGGGGACGCCCTGGCGACGGCGGCACGGGAGGCGTTCACCGGCGGGATGCGGGGAGCGGCGATCGCGGCGGCGGTACTGCTGCTCGGGGCGGCGTTCCTGGCGGCGGGGCTGCGGCGGATCCGGGTGCGCGGGGAAACGGAGAACGCCGGACGGGCTGACCGGGTCAGCCCGTCCGGCGTGTGAGAGCGAGTCCGTTCAGGACGAACGGGGCCTCGGGTCGGAGCCCCGGTGGCGTCAGACCAGGTTGACCGACCGGGCGGAGGTCGCCCCGATCTCCGCGGCGAGCTCTCCGAGCACTCCGGTGGCCACCGTGTCGTCGACCGTCAGCACCGCGAGCGCCTCGCCGCCGACCGTCGCGCGGGCGACCTGCATGCCGGCGATGTTGATGCCCGCCTCGCCGAGGATGCGGCCCACGGTGCCGACGACACCCGGACGGTCCTCGTAACGCAGGACGACCATGTGGTCGGCGAGCGCGAGGTCCACGTCGTAGTCGCCGACCGCGACGATCTTCTGGACGTGCTTGGGGCCGGCCAGCGTGCCGGAGACCGAGATCTCCTCGCCGTCGGAGAGGGTGCCGCGCACGGTGACGACATTGCGGTGGTCGGCCGACTCCGAGCTGGTGGTCAGCCGTACCTCGACACCGCGCTCCTGGGCGAACAGCGGGGCGTTGACGTAGGACACCGTCTCGTCGACGACGTCCTCGAAGACGCCCTTGAGCGCGGACAGCTCCAGCACCTTCACGTCGTGCTGGGTGATCTCGCCGTACACCTCGACGTCGAGGCGGGCCGCGACCTCACCGGCGAGCGCGGTGAAGATCCGACCGAGGCGCTCGGCGAGCGGCAGGCCCGGCTTGACGTCCTCGGCGATGACACCGCCCTGCACGTTCACCGCGTCCGGGACCAGCTCGCCGGCGAGGGCGAGGCGCACCGAGCGGGCGACCGCGATACCGGCCTTCTCCTGCGCCTCGTCGGTGGAGGCCCCGAGGTGCGGGGTGCAGACGACCTGGTCGAACTCGAACAGCGGGGAGTCCGTGCAGGGCTCCTTCGCGTACACGTCGAGACCGGCGCCGGCGACCCGGCCCTCCTTGAGCGCCGAGTACAGCGCCTCCTCGTCGACGATGCCACCGCGCGCGGCGTTGATGACGCGCACGCTCGGCTTGACCTTGCGCAGCGCCTCGTCGCCGATGAGGCCGACGGTCTCGGGGGTCTTGGGCAGGTGGACGGTGATGAAGTCGGAGACCTCGAGCAGCTCGTCCAGCGACAGGACCTTGACACCCATCTGCGCGGCCCGCGCGGGCTGGATGTAGGGGTCGTAGGCGACGACCTTCATGCCGAAGCCGGACATGCGCTGGGCGACCAGCGCACCGATGCGGCCCAGACCCACGACACCGAGGGTCTTCTCGGCCAGCTCGACGCCCGTGTACTTGCTGCGCTTCCACTCGCCGTTCTTCAGCGCGGCGTTGGCCTGCGGGATGTGGCGGGCGGTGGCGACGATCAGACCGCAGGCGAGTTCGGCGGCGGTGACGATGTTCGAGGTGGGGGCGTTGACGACCATCACGCCGGCCTTGGTGGCGGCGGAGACGTCGACGTTGTCCAGGCCGACGCCGGCGCGGGCGACGACCTTGAGCCTGTTCGCGGCGGCGATCGCCTCGGCGTCGACCTTGGTGGCCGAGCGGATCAGGATCGCGTCCACCTCGGCGATGGCCGGGAGCAGCTCGGTGCGGTCCGCGCCGTTGCAGTGGCGGATCTCGAAGTCCGGGCCGAGTGCGTCGACGGTCGCGGGCGACAGCTCTTCAGCGATGAGTACGACGGGTTTCGAGCTCACGTGAGTCCTCACAAGTCCCAGTGCGGACGGCCGTCCCGACGGCCGCAGGCGGTGAAGAAGTGCTAGCCGCGTGGAAGACGCACGACGCTGTGGGCCTGACGCGTATGTAGTGCAGCAGTCTAGTGGCGCCGAGGGCGTCGTCTTACGCCGCTTCGGAAGGATCACCCGTCCGTGGCGGGACGGGATGGACAACGCCGTACCACCGACGTTACCCCTGGTCGGCCCGAGGGGCCGGAGCATTCCGCTCCGGCCCCTCGGCCATGAGGCTTACGCCTCCTCGTCGACCCAGCTCATGAGCTTGCGCAGCTCCTTGCCGGTGGTCTCAAGGAGGTGCTCGGAGTCCTGCTGCTTGTACTCGTTGTACTTCTTCAGGCCGCCGTGGTACTCGTCCATCCAGTTCTTGGCGAAGGTGCCGTCCTGGATCTCGGCGAGGACCTTCTTCATCTCGGCCTTGGTGGCGTCGGTGATGATCCGCGGGCCGGTGACGTAGTCGCCCCACTCGGCGGTCTCGGAGATCGACCAGCGCATCTTCTCCAGGCCGCCCTCGTACATGAGGTCCACGATCAGCTTCAGCTCGTGCAGGCACTCGAAGTAGGCGATCTCCGGCTGGTAGCCCGCCTCGGTCAGCGTCTCGAAGCCGGCCTTGACCAGCGCCGCGGTGCCACCGCAGAGGACGGCCTGCTCGCCGAACAGGTCGGTCTCGGTCTCCTCGGTGAAGGTCGTCTTGATGACGCCGGCGCGGGTGCCGCCGATGCCCTTCGCGTACGACAGGGCCAGCTCGAAGCCGTTGCCGGTGGCGTCCTGTTCGACGGCGGCGATGCAGGGAACGCCGCGGCCCTCCTCGTACTGACGGCGCACCAGGTGGCCCGGGCCCTTGGGGGCGACCATGCAGACGTCCACGCCGGCCGGGGGCTTGATGAAGCCGTAGCGGATGTTCAGGCCGTGACCGAAGAACAGCGCGTCGCCGTCCTTCAGGTTGTCCTTGATGTGCTCCTCGTAGACCTGGGCCTGGATCGGGTCCGGGACCAGGATCATGATGACGTCGGCCTCGGCGGCGGCCTCGGACGGGCTCACCACGCGCAGGCCCTGCTCCTCGGCCTTGGCCTTGGACGTGGAGCCCTCGTGCAGACCGACGCGCACGTCGACACCCGAGTCGCGCAGCGACAGGGCGTGGGCGTGGCCCTGGCTGCCGTAACCGATGACCGCGACCTTGCGGCCCTGGATGATGGACAGGTCGGCGTCGGCGTCGTAGAACAGCTCGGCCACTTTGGGTTCTCTCCTTGAGTGCAGGTGTTGCGTCCCACCGTATGACGGTGGGGGGAGGGGAAGTTCCGGAGTCTCGGAATACGGGCGGCCGGTGTCGCGGCCGGCCGCCCGTTTCACGTCTCAGGCCGACCGGTCCAGGGCGCGCAGCGACCGGTCCGTGATGGAACGGGCACCGCGTCCGATCGCGATCGTGCCGGACTGGACGAGCTCCTTGATGCCGAACGGCTCCAGCATCTTGAGCATGGCGGACAGCTTGTCGCTGCTGCCGGTGGCCTCGATGGTCACGGCCTCCGGGGAGACGTCCACGGTCTTGGCGCGGAACAGCTGGACGATCTCGACGATCTGGGAGCGCGTCTCGTTGTCGGCGCGCACCTTCACCAGAACGAGTTCACGCTGGACGGCGTGCCCGGGTTCGAGCTCGACGATCTTCAGCACGTTGACGAGCTTGTTGAGCTGCTTGGTCACCTGCTCCAGCGGGAACTCCTCGACGCTCACCACGATGGTGATCCGGGAGATGTCGGGGTGCTCGGTGACGCCGACGGCGAGCGAGTCGATGTTGAAGCCGCGGCGGGAGAACAGGGCGGCGATCCGGGCCAGGATGCCAGGGGTGTTCTCCACCAGGACGGAGAGCGTGTGCTTGGACATGATCTGCTTCCTTTACGGCTCTCAGTCGTCTTCGTTGTCGCCGAAGTCGGGGCGGACGTCCCGGGCGGCCATGATCTCGTCGTTGGAGGTGCCGGCGGCGACCATCGGCCACACCATCGCGTCCTCGTGGACGATGAAGTCCACGACGACCGGGCGGTCGTTGATGGAGTTCGCCTCCTCGATGACCTTGTCGAGGTCGGCCGGGTCCTCGCAGCGGATCGCGTAGCAGCCCATGGCCTCCGACAGCTTCACGAAGTCGGGGACGCGGGTGCCGGCGCTCTTCTCCGTGCTGTCGGCTCCGGGGCCGGAGTGCAGCACCGTGTTGGAGTACCGCTGGTTGTAGAAGAGGGTCTGCCACTGGCGGACCATCCCGAGGGCGCCGTTGTTGATGATGGCGACCTTGATCGGGATGTTGTTCAGGGCGCAGGTGGTGAGCTCCTGGTTGGTCATCTGGAAGCAGCCGTCGCCGTCGATCGCCCAGACGGCGCGGTCGGGGACGCCGGCCTTGGCTCCCATGGCGGCCGGGACCGCGTAGCCCATGGTTCCGGCGCCGCCGGAGTTCAGCCAGGTGGCGGGCCTGTCGTACTGGATGAAGTGCGAGGCCCACATCTGGTGCTGGCCGACGCCGGCCGCGAAGATCGTGCCCTCGGGCGCCAGCTGTCCGATGCGCTCGATGACCTGCTGCGGGGAGAGCGAGCCGTCCTCGGGCAGGTCGTAGCCGAGCGGGTAGGTCTCGCGCCAGCGGTTCAGGTCCTTCCACCAGGCGGTGCAGTCGCCCCGGTTGCCCTCGGCGTGCTCCTTCTGGACGGCCTGGACCAGGTCGGCGAGGACCTCGCGGGCGTCACCGACGATCGGCACGTCGGCGGCGCGGTTCTTGCCGATCTCGGCCGGGTCGATGTCGGCATGGACGATCTTGGCGTACGGGGCGAAGCTGTCCAGCTTGCCGGTGACGCGGTCGTCGAAGCGGGCGCCGAGGGCGACGATCAGGTCGGCCTTCTGCAGCGCGGTGACGGCGGTGACCGCACCGTGCATGCCCGGCATCCCCACGTGCAGCTCGTGGCTGTCGGGGAATGCGCCGAGTCCCATCAGGGTGGTGGTGACGGGAGCTCCGGTGAGTTCCGCGAGGACCTTCAGCTCGGCGGTGGCGCGGGCCTTGAGGACGCCGCCGCCGACGTAGAGGACCGGCCGCTTGGCGGCGGTGATCAGCTTGGCGGCCTCGCGGATCTGCTTGGCGTGCGGCTTGGTGACGGGCCGGTAGCCGGGCAGGTCCATGGTGGGCGGCCAGGAGAAGGTGGTCTTCGCCTGGAGGGCGTCCTTGGCGATGTCGACCAGCACCGGGCCGGGACGGCCGGTGGCGGCGATGTGGAACGCCTGGGCGATCACCCGCGGGATGTCCTCGGCCTTGGTGACCAGGAAGTTGTGCTTGGTGATCGGCATGGTGATGCCGACGATGTCCGCCTCCTGGAAGGCGTCCGTGCCGATCGCCTTGGAGGCGACCTGGCCGGTGATCGCGACCATCGGCACCGAGTCCATGTGCGCGTCGGCGATCGGGGTGACCAGGTTGGTGGCGCCGGGACCCGAGGTCGCCATGCAGACGCCCACCTTGCCGGTGGCCTGCGCGTAACCCGTGGCCGCGTGGCCGGCGCCCTGCTCGTGCCGGACCAGGACGTGGCGCACCCGGGTGGAGTCCATCAGCGGGTCGTAGGCGGGGAGGATCGCACCGCCGGGAATGCCGAATACCGTGTCGGCGCCGACCTCCTCGAGAGAGCGAATGAGGGACTGTGCGCCCGTGACGTGCTCGACGGGGGCGGACTGTCCTCCGGATCGGGGCCGGGGCTGCGGGTGATGGGCCCCGGTGGCCTGCTCGGTCATCGGCATTCTCTTCTCGATGCTTAGGGTTTTTGCGAAGTTTGTACGGGTCACGCATGGTGCTCGGCAGGTGCCTGTGCAACAAAAAACCCCTCGTGCCATAAGGCAAGCGAGGGGAGCGCGCCGGGTGGTGGTCGCTGAGCGGTGGAGGCTCAGCGTCAGCCGACGCGCTTTCCAAGTACGAGAATTCGGGTGCGCATGGCACTGACCCTCCACCCGCCGCGCACCCAGTGTCAAGTGGGTGGGACGGGAGTCTCATTATGTGAGCGCAGTGCCGTACCGCCCTGGAGTACGGCGGTCACTCCGGTGGAGTAGACCCCGGAGCCCCCGCCGACCAACACGGGTTCGGCCGGCCCGGGCGGCACCGGGTAGTGCCCGGCGGCCAGCGCCCTGCGCAGCCGGTACTCGTCCAGCGGCCCGGAGAAGGCCTTGCCCTGCCCGTGCGTGCAGCCCATCGCGCGCAGGGCCGCGACCTGCTCGGGCAGATCCACGCCGTCGGCCACGGACTGCATCCCGAGATCGGAGGCGATCCGCAGCAGACCGCTGGTGATCTTGTACAGCCGCGCGGACTCCACCACGCCGTCGATCAGGCCCCGGTCGAGCTTCAGCACGTCGACGGGGAGCCGCCTCAGGGCCATGATCGCCGCGGGTCCGCTGCCGAAGCCGTCGAGCGCGATCCGGACGCCGAGCCGCTTGAGCACGGTCAGCCGGCGCTCCAGCTCGTCGAGCGACGCCCTGGGATCGGTGTCGGCCAGCTCTACGACCAGGGAGCCGGACGGCAGTCCGTGCCGGGTCAGCAGGGCCTCGATCGAGCCCAGGGGCAGTGACCGGTCCAGCAGCCGGTGCGCGCTCAGCCGGACGGCCACCGGGACGGGCAGACCGGTCGCGTGCCGTTCGGCGGCCTGCTCGACGGCCTCCTCCAGCACCCAGCGGCCCAGCTCGGCGGTCTTCTCGCTGTCCTCGGCCACGCGCAGGAACTCCGCGGGGGTGAACAGCACCCCCTGGGAGGAGCGCCAGCGCGCCTGGGCGCAGACCGAGGTGATCCGGCCGTCCTCCAGGGACACCACCGGTTGGTGCAGCAGGGCGAACTCGCCGTGGTGCAGCGCCGCGCGCAGCCGGGTGGCCAGCTCCGCCCTGCGCACCACGTCCTGCTGCATCTGCGGCTTGTACAGCTCCACACGGCCCTTGCCGGCGGCCTTGGCCCGGTACATGGCGAGGTCGGCGTTGCGCAGCAGTTCGCCCGCGCCGAGACCGGGTTCGGCGAAGGCCACACCGATGGAGGCGTTGACCCGGACATCGTTGCCGTCGATGACGTAGGGCTGGGAGAGGGTCACTCTCAGGCGGTCGGCGAGCTCCAGGATGTGCCGCTCGCGGGCGTCCCGGTCGCGGGCGCCGTCGCCGACGATCAGGGCCGCGAACTCGTCGCCGCCCAGCCGGGACGCGGTGTCTCCCTTGCGGACCGCGTCCTGGAGTCTGCGGGCGGCCTGGACCAGCAGTTCGTCCCCTGCCTGGTGCCCGATGGTGTCGTTGACGCCCTTGAAGCCGTCCAGGTCGATGAAGAGCACCGCCGTGCCCCTGAGGGCGGCCCCGCGGTCCGAGGCGCGGCGGCCGGACAGGGCCTGCTGGACGCGCCGGGTGAACAGGGCGCGGTTGGGCAGGTCGGTGAGCGGATCGTGCTCCGCGTTGTGCTGGAGCTGCGCCTGGAGCCGCACGCGCTCGGTCACGTCACGGCTGTTGAAGATCAGGCCGCCGTGGTGCCGGTTGACGGTCGACTCGACGTTCAGCCAGCCTCCCCCACTCTCGGCTTCGCCCGAGCGGGGGGACCCCCATGAGCGGGAGGTGCCCCCACCGCCGGAGCGGAAGCGGCACTCGATGCGGGTGGTGGGTTCCTCGACCGGGTCGGCGGCGAGGAAGCGGCGCACCTCGTGCACGACACAGCCCAGGTCCTCCGGGTGGATGAGACTGGCCAGTTCGGTCCCCTCCAGCTCCTCCGCGGGCCTGCCGTACACCTTGGCGGCGGCCGGGGAGACGTAGCGGAGGATGCCGCTGGGGGCGGCGATCATGATGACGTCGCTGGAGCCCTGCACCAGGGAGCGGAAGTGGTTCTCCTGCTGCGCCAGTTCCTGGGTCAGGGTGATGTTGTCGAGCAGCATGATGCCCTGGCGCACGACGAGCGCGAGCACGACGGTGCCCCCGGTGAGCAGGACGACGCGGTCGACGCTGCGGCCGTTGAGGACGTTGTAGAGGATTCCCAGGGTGCACACGGCCGCGGCGAGGTACGGCGTGAGCGCGGCGAGGGAACCGGCGATGGGCCGGGAGAGCGGATACCGGGTGGGCTCGCCGGGCGGCGGCCCGTGGTGGTGGTCCGGCGCGCCGCACCGCCCGGGCAGGTGCTCGCGGACCACGCGCGTGTGCCCGTCCCGCTCCGGCCGTCCGCCACGGGGCGCGGTCCAGGGGGCGTACGCCAGGAGCAGCGAGCCGGCGAACCAGCCGGCGTCGAGCAGCTGTCCGGAGCGGTAGCCGGCGTGCAGCAGCGGGGAGGTGAACAGGGCGTCGCACATCACGGTCAGCGCGAGCGCGCCGATCGCGGTGTTGACCGCGGACCGGTTGACCGCCGAGCGCCGGAAGTGCAGCGCGAGCACCATGCTGACCAGGGCGATGTCGAGCAGTGGGTACGCCAGTGACAGCGCGGTGCGCGCGACGTCCGGCCCTCCTGCCCGGGCGGCCTGGGCGAGCGCGAGGCTCCACGCGAGGGTGAGCAGGGAGCCGCCGATCAGCCAGGCGTCCAGGGCGAGACAGACCCAGCCGGCCTTGGTCACGGGCCGTTTGGCGAGCACCAGCAGTCCCACGATGGCGGGCGGCGCGAAGCACAGGAAGAACAGGTCGGCGTAGCTGGGGCTGGGCACGGGAAGCCCGAGGACGACCTCGTACCACCCCCAGACCAGGTTGCCCAGGGAGGCCATGGCCGAGGAGAGGCCGAACATCACCCAGGCGGGTCGAAACCGGGTGCGGGGGCTGCGGGCGTAGACGAAGCAGGACACGGCGGCGACACCGGCCGCCGCGCTCAGTCCGAAGTCGCCCATGATCAGCGCGAGGCGCTCCGAGCCCCAGCCGAACGCGGCGCCGACGGCGTAGGCCGCGCAGACCAGGGCCAGAACGAGTTGGGCGACCGGGCCGGGCCGGCGGCCGGCGGCCGGCGCGCCGGACAGCAGCGCTGCCGGCGCGGGCTGCTGCCGCAGTGCTCCGTCGAGTGTGGGGGCGGGGGTCGGCGCGCTCACCGGCACCTCCCGTTCCGCTCCGCTCCCGGGTCCTTCGGCCCCCGGCGCACCAGGTGGGCGTGCCCGCGGCGGCTGCCGTGCCCGGGGTGGTGACGGCCGGGACCGTCGTGAGGGCCGCTGTGCCGGGCGTGGTGGCCGCTGTGGTGACCGCGGCCGCGCGCGGCCGTGCGCCACGGTCGTCGCCGACGGCTCCGCCGCGTCGGATCGCTCGTCCACAAGCCGTGCATCGTCCGTCGCCCCCCTCACTGTCCGCACTGTCCTGCCCCCGCGCCGTTGGTCAGCGGCGCGGCCCCTGTCGGGACGATACACCAGTGTCGTCACTCAGGGACATAGGTTCTCTACGCTCCGTAACGATCAACTGATGTACGAGTACCCACCGCGCCCGGAGAAACGCGGACGGTACTCGAAGCGGACTACAGGGCTTCCGCTCCCGTCACCAGGATCACGTTGCCGAGCTCCTCCCGGTTCAGGTAACGGCGCAACTGATTGACCAGCAACCGCTCGGCGCGCGGCCGGAAGGCGGAGGTGGGTCCGCCGACGTGCGGGCTGATGAGGACGCCCGGCGCCCGCCACAGGGGATGTTCCGAGGGCAGCGGTTCGGGATCGGTGACGTCGAGGGCCGCGGTGATGCGGCCGCTCTCCAGCTCGGTGAGCAGCGCCTTGGTGTCGACGACGCCGCCGCGGGCCACGTTCACCAGCAGGGCGCCGTCCTTCATCCGGGCCAGGAACGCGGCGTCCACGAGGTGCCGGGTGGTCTCGGTCAGCGGCGTGGACAGGACGACGACGTCCGCCTCGGGGAGCAGGGCGGGCAGTTCGGTGAGCGGGTGCACCGGCCCGCGCTCCGTGGCGCGTGCGGAGCGCGCGACGCGCGCCACCCGCGCGAGCTCGAACGGAACGAGCCGGTCCTCGATGGCCGCGCCGATCGAGCCGTACCCCACGATGAGCACGTTCTTGTCGGCGAGCGCGGGCCGGAATCCGCCGCGCCACTCCCCCTCGTCCTGTGCCCGCACGAAATCGGGGATGCCGCGCAGGGAGGCCAGGATCAGCGCGAGCGTGAGCTCGGCGGTGCTGGCCTCGTGCACACCGCGTGCGTTGCACAGCCGTACGCCGGGGGGCAGGTCCTTCAGGCCGGACTCCACGTGGTCGGTGCCGGCCGACAGGGTCTGTACGACGCGGACGGAACGCATCAGCGGCATCGGGCGCACCACGGTCCCGGCGGGCTTCATGTAGGGCACGACGTAGAAGCCGCAGTCGGCCGGGTCGGCGGGGAACTCCTCGTCTCCGTCCCAGAAGAGGTAGCGCGGCCCCTCGGGAAGGCCCTCGATCTCGTCCGGCGGAATGGGAAGCCATACGTCAGCAGCAGTCATGGTCCGGAGGCTAGTTCAGGAGCGCGGGGACGCAGAGGTTAGGTTGGGGGGCCGGAGAGGGAGGGTCACGACCAGGTGGAGCGCAGGACGATCGGCGCGGGGGCGCTCGCGGTGGGGGCCGTCGGACTCGGGTGCATGCCGATGAGCTGGGCCTACAGCACGTCCCGGCAGCGCGGCGAGGAGTCGCTCAGGGCGGTGCACCGGGCGCTGGACGCGGGCTCGACGCTCCTCGACACCGCCGACATGTACGGCCCGTTCACCAACGAGCTGCTGCTCGGGCGGGTGTTGAAGGAGCGGCGCTCCGACGCCTTCGTGTCCACGAAGGTCGGGCTGCTGGTGGGCGACCAGCACATCGTGGCCAACGGCCGTCCCGGGTACGTGAGAAGGGCCTGCGACGCGTCGCTGCGCCGGCTCCAGACCGATGTCATCGACCTCTACCAGCTGCACCGCGCCGACCCGGAGGTCCCGGTCGAGGAGACCTGGGGCGCGATGGCCGAGCTCGTACAGGCCGGAAAGGTACGGGCGTTGGGGCTGTGCGCGGTGGGGGCGCGTTCGGCGCGGCGGCCGGGGGCGCGGCTGCACGACTCGACGATCCGGCAGCTGGAGCGGGTGCAGCAGGTCTTTCCGGTGAGCGCGGTGGAGGCGGAGCTGTCGGTGTGGTCGCCGGAGGCGCTCCGGGCGCTGCTGCCGTGGTGCGCGTCGCGGGGGATCGGCTTCCTGGCGGCGATGCCGCTGGGCAACGGCTTCCTGACCGGGACGCTGACGCCCGGCGTGGGCTTCGAGGCGGACGACCTGCGCGCCCGGCACCCCCGCTTCACGGCCGAGATGATGGCCGCGAACCAGCCGATCGTGGCCGGCCTGCGCCGCGTCGCCCGCCGGCACGGCGCGCACGTCACCCCGGCGCAGGTGGCGCTGGCCTGGGTGCTGGGCCGGGGCCGCCAGGTGATCCCGGTCCCCGGCACCAAGCGGGAGCGGTGGGTCGTGGAGAACGCAGCCGCGGCGGACCTGCGCCTGACGGAACGCGACCTCGCGGAGATCGCGGAACTGCCCGCGGCACAGGGGTCCTGGGACTGAGCGACGGACCGGCGGCGGCGATCCCGCGGTTCGGGGTTCCGCGATCGGGAACCTGTGAGCCGCGAGCGGTGTATGACAGGTAGGACCCCACCGCGTCGAAGGGACGAGATCGTGCAACGACGAGCCGTGACGGCCGTACTGGCCGCCGCCGCGCTCCTGCTGACCGCCGGCTGCTCCTCCGACGACGGAGGACCGCCGGGCGGAGACGGCGGCGCCTCCCCGACCGGTACGGCGGGGACGTCGTCCTCGTCGCCGGAGGGGGCCGCGGAGGAGGCACCGCCCGCGAAGGGCTCGGTGAAGGTGGTCCGCACGGTGACCACGGGCCTGAGCTCCCCCTGGGGCCTGGCCCCGCTGGCCGACGGTGATCTGCTGGTCTCCTCCCGGGACGAGGCGACGATCACCCGGGTCGACGGGAGGACCGGCGAGAAGACCGAGCTGGGCGAGGTGCCCGGGGTGTCGCCGTCCGGCGAGGGCGGCCTGCTCGGCATCGCCCTCTCCCCCGAGTACGCCGCGGACCGCATGGTGTACGCGTACTTCACCTCGGCCTCCGACAACCGCATCGTCCGCATGATCTACGACGAGAAGAAGCCGGCCGGTGAGCAGCTGGGCGCGCCGGACACGGTCTTCCGGGGCATCCCCAAGGGCGAGATCCACAACGGCGGCCGGATCGCCTTCGGCCCGGACAGGATGCTGTACGCGGGCACGGGCGAGAGCGGTGACACAGGTCTGTCCCAGGACAAGGAGTCCCTGGGCGGCAAGATCCTGCGGCTGACCCCGGAGGGCGAGCCGGCCCCGGGCAATCCGTTCCCCGGCTCCGCGGTGTACTCGTACGGCCACCGCAATGTGCAGGGCCTGGCGTGGGACGGCAAGCAGCGACTGTTCGCCGCGGAGTTCGGCCAGAACACCTGGGACGAGCTGAACGCGATCAAGCCGGGCGACAACTACGGCTGGCCGGAGGCGGAGGGCGAGTCGGACGACGGCGGCTTCCACGACCCGATCGACCAGTGGAGCACCGACGAGGCCTCCCCCAGCGGTATCGCCCACGCCGAGGGCTCGGTCTGGATGGCGGGACTGCGCGGCCAGCGGCTGTGGCGCATACCGCTCAAGGGCACGGAGGCCTCGGCGGACCCTCAGGCCTTCCTGGAGGGCGAGTACGGCCGGCTGCGCACGGTGGCGGCGGCGGGCGGCAACAAGCTGTGGCTGGTCACCAGCAACACGGACGGGCGCGGCAGCCCGAAGGAGAGCGACGACCGGATCCTGGAGCTGGAGGTGGGCTAGTCTTTCAGTCCACCTCGGGCGCCTCCTCCGGCGCCGTCGGCGGGCGTACGGTGACCTTTCCGGACGCGAGGTCTATCGGTCCGCGTCCGGAATCGGCGTCGCCGACGTCCTCCCGGGTCAGTTCCAGGCGGTTCTGCTCGTCGTGGGTGTGTTTACGGCCGGGGGCGAACAGTTCCTCGAAGGCGTTGAACATCGCTCCTCTTCCCAAGGGTAAATGGGTCGTGCACCTATTGCCCCGCCGCCAGCCGTTCACCCGTCTCCGTCGTGAACAGACCGAGCCGGTGCGCCATCGCCGCCGCCTCGCCCCGCCCGGAGACGCCCAGCTTGGCGAGGATGTTGGAGACGTGGACGCTGGCCGTCTTCGGGGAGATGAACAGTTTCTCGGCGATACGGCGGTTGGTGTGGCCGGCTGCCACCAGCCGCAGGACGTCGCGCTCCCGGCTGGTGAGGCCGAGCGCGTCGGCCGGGTCGGCGGGGGCCGGCTCACGGGAGGCGGCGGGCAGTGCGAGGCGGGCGCGCTGCGCCAGCAGCACGGCGGACCGGGCCAGCGGTGCGGCGCCGAGGTGGTCGGCGACGGCGGTCACCAGCCGCAGCAGTTCCGTGGCGCGGGCGCGCTCGTCGTCGCCCGCGCCGGTGGCGAGCAGTGCCTGGGCGAGCCTGAACCGGACGCGTACGAGGTCGTAGGGCCGCTCCAGTGGCTCGACCGCCGCGACGGCCGCGGACCATGCGTCCGGCGCGGTCCTGCCCTCGGCGCGCAGCAGCTCGGCGCGCAGCCACAGGTCGTACGCCTTCCATACGGGGACGCCGGTCGCCAGGGTCCTGGCCGCGGTGCGGATCCGGTCCAGGATCTCCGGGCGGCCGGGCTCGGTCGCCGGGTCACCGTGGGCGTCGGCCTCCGCGGTGGTGGCGGCGAGCAGCAGGGGCCAGCCGTAGCGCTGGGTGCCGGGCGGGAGTCCGGTGTCGAGGGCGGTGAGCAGTTCGGCGCGGGCGTCGGCCAGGCGGCCCTCGGCGGCGGCGATACCGATGGCGACCCATTTCATGGGGAGGGCGTACTGCGGCATCGGGTCGTGGGTGCCGAAGACGGTGCGGGCGTCGGCGAGCCGGCGGGCCGCCTCGGCCAGGTCCCCCCGGTCGTACGCGAGAGACGCCAGGCGCATCGAGCCTCCGGCACGCTGCTTGGCGCTCTGTTCGAGACGCTGGGCGTTGGCCGCGGCGCGGGCCGCCTCGTCCCAGCGGCCGAGGGTGTGGAGGGACTCGGCGAGGTTGCCCCACACCCAGCCCTCGGAGTCCAGCAGCCCGAGCCTGCGGGTGACGTGGACACCTTCTTGGAGGAGCCTGGCGGCTTCCGCGGAGCGGCCGACGCCTTCGAGGACGGACGGGAGGTTCACATGGGCGCGGCATACCACCATGTCCACACCCAGTTCGGTCGCCCGGTCCTTGACCTCGTACATCTCGGCGAGTCCGGTCTCGATGTCACCGGCGTCGACCATGAGGCCGCCGAGGGTGAGCCGGGCGTTGAGCTCGATGTCGTGGGCGCCGACCATGCGGGCGTACTCGACGGCGCGTTCGGCGGCGGCCATGGCCTCCGGGCCGGGTTCGTGCAGCATGGACCAACCGGCGGCGGAGGCGAGGACCTCGGCGTGCACCTCGGACGGGGGCAGTCCGCGCACCAAGTCCTGTGCGGTGCCGAGTTCGGCCCAGCCGTCGCCACGGGCGAGGGCCTGGGTGAGCCGGGAGCGCTGCACCCAGAACCAGGCGGCGCGCAGGGGGTCGGGGTCCTCGTCGAGGAGGCGCAGCGCCCGCTTGGTGATCTTCATCGAGCGTTCGCGTTCCCCGCAGAGGCGGCCGGCGACGGCGGCTTCGGCCATCAGGTCGAGATAACGCAGCGGCGTCGTCCCGGGGTCGCAGCCGCTGGGGGTCCCCCCGCGCCCTTCAGGCAGTGGGGGAGGATAGACCTCGGCGTGATCGAGGGGGCGCAGGGTGTCCCGTACGGCGTCGGGAACGGCGTCCCACAGCTCCATCGCCCGCTCCAGCAAGCCCAGTTGCTCGGAGTAGGCGTGGCGTCGGCGGGCTTCGACGGAGGCGTCGAGGACGGCGGGCAGGGCCTTGGCCGCGTCGTGGGCGTGATACCAGTAGCTGGCCAGGCGGGTCACCCGCTCGTCGGCGGGGACGAGGGTGGGGTCGGCCTCCAGGGCCTCGGCGTAACGGCGGTTGAGGCGGGAGCGTTCGCCGGGCAGCAGGTCGTCGCTGACGGCCTCGCGGACCAGGGAGTGGCGGAAGCGGTAGCCGTCGCGGTCGGGTACGGGGGTGAGGATGCTGGCGTTGACGCCGGCCCGCAGGGCCTCGATGAGGTCGTCCTCGGTGAGCCGGGCGACGGCGGCCAGCAGCCGGTCCTCGACGGTGGAGCCGCCCTCGGCGACGATCCGGGCGACCTGTTGGGCGCTCTCCGGCAGTCCCTCGACCCGGACCAGGAGCAGGTCGCGCAGGGAGTCGGTGAGGCCGGTGCAGCAGCCCTCGCCGGCGGCGACGGCGAGTTCCTCGACGAAGAAGGCGTTGCCGTCGGAGCGCTCGAAGATGTCGTCGACGCGGTCGGGTTCGGGTTCGCGGGCGATGATGCCGGCGATCTGCCGGGCGACCTCCTCGCGGTTGAAGCGGCCGAGTTCGGCGCGCTGGACCGTGCGGAGCCGGTCGAGTTCGGCGAGGAGGGGGCGCAGGGGATGGCGGCGGTGGATGTCGTCGGAGCGGTAGGTGGCGAGGACGACGAGGCGGCCGGTGCGCAAGGTGCGGAACAGGTAGGCGAGCAGGTGGCGGGTGGAGGCGTCGGCCCAGTGCAGGTCCTCCAGGACGAGGACGACGGTGTGGTCGGCGGCGACGCGCTCCAGCAGGCGGGCGGTGAGCTCGAAGAGGCGGGCCATGCCCTGTTCGTCGCGGCGGGCCTCGCGGGCGGCGGTGCCGATTTCGGGGAGCAGGCGGGCGAGTTCCTCCTCCTGTCCGGAGGCGGCGGCGGCGAGCTGGTCGGGCAGTTCGCGGCGGAGTTGGCGCAGGGCGGTGGAGAAGGGGGCGAAGGGCAGTCCGTCGGCGCCGATCTCGACGCAGCCGCCGAGGGCGACGATCGCGCCGCGGCGGCGGGCGGCTGCGGCGAACTCCTCGACCAGGCGGGTCTTGCCGACGCCGGCCTCACCTCCGACGAGCAGTGCCTGGGGCTCGGCGGCGGCGCGGGTGAGGGCGGTGTTCAGTGTGTCGAGTTCGGTGCTGCGGCCCACGAACACGGGACTGACGGACTTGGTCTCCACGCGCCTGAGCATCGCATGCTCCCCCGACAACGGGTCACCGGTTTTCCTTGTGGGGCGGGGCGGCGCCGTTGGGCGTGCGGACCGGCGCCTGCGGGGTGCCCGGTGTGAGGGCTGGGCGGGGGTGGGTCGCGCGGCCCGGCGTTCGCGGGGTGCCTCCCCGCTCTCGACTGCTCCCCCGCTCTCGGCTGCTCCCCCGCTCTCGGCTGCGCTCGAGCGGGGTGCCCCCATGAGCGGGGGGTGCTCCCACCGCCCACCCGTGCCGCTGGGGACATCCCCAGGCCCTTGGGGCACGGGGGAGGCACGATTGCCCGCGGTTACGCGGCGGGTCTCATGCGGCCCCGGTGAAGCGGTAGCGCCGGGTATGGCTTTCCGCCTCGGTGTTGCGTGGGGCGGCGTTGTGGCGGGTGGCGCGGCGGAGGCGGAGGGCCTCCCGGACCTGGCGCTCTTCCTCCGCCCGGCGGACGAGCTCGTCGTGACGGAGTCGGTGGAGTGCGTACGCGAACATGGTGTGTTCCCCCCGGAGGAGTCGGTGTCGGCCATCGCTTTCCGCGATGCCTCCACCTTCGTCTCCAAGGCGGGTCCGCCACATCGGGAGGGTTCCGTATCTTGCAGCCGGCCCGGGGCCTTAGAAGGTACTTAGGCGTTCTGAGGCCCCAGTTGCTGCGCCACCAGCCCCGCCGCACCGGCGACCGCGAGCGCCATGGCCGCCGTACGTGTGTGCCGGGCGTTCAGCCGCCGGGTCAGCGGACCGGCGAGCAGCACGCCGGCGACCGCCGCCGGCGCGAGCAGCACCGCGCGCTGCACGGTGTGCGCCCCGACGGCTCCCGCCGCCGCCAGCGCGACCAGGCTCATCAACGAACCGGCCAGGAAGAACGCGCTCATCGTGGCCCGCAGCCGCGGCCCGCTCAGCCGCTGCCACACCATCGCCATCGGCGGGCCCCCGATGGAGGTCGCCGTGCCCATCAGCCCCGACGCCATCCCGGCCAGAAGCACCGAGGAGCGCCGCGCGCGGGGTACGTACCCCGCCACGCTCACCGCGACGCCGGTGAGCACCACTCCGGCGATGAGCAGCGCGAGGTACTTCGCCGGCAGCACCACCACGAGCAGTGCGCCCGCGGCCGCTCCCGGCACCCGTCCGACGAGGGCCCAGCCGCAGCCGCGCAGATCCGCCGTGCCCCGCTCCCGCAGCAGTACCGCCGCCGTCACCCCGGCGGCGAGCAGCAGCACCACCGGTGGCGCCAGGGTGGGGTCGACCAGGGAGAACACCGGCGCGGCGATCATGCCCAGGCCGAAGCCGACGGACACCTGGAGCACCGTGCCGACGCCCACCGTGAGGGAGAGCAGGGCGAACTCCGCGCCGGTCAGGCCCACCCGGACCGCTCCCCCAGGGGGAAGTGGCACAGGGCGGTGTGGTCGTCGCCCGCGCCCTCGGACTCCCGGACGACGAGCGGGGGCGCCTCGGTGGCGCACGTGTCCTCGGCGTGCCGGCAGCGGGTGCGGAAGCGGCAGCCGGAGGGGATGTCGAAGGGCGAGGGGATCTCGCCCTTGAGCTGGATCTCCCGGTCGTGGGCGGCACGGGAGGCGTCCAGGACCGGTGCGGCCGACATCAGCGCGGCGGTGTAGGGGTGCTGGGGACGGTCGAAGACGTCCTCGGTCCCGCCGTGTTCGATGACCTTGCCCAGGTACATCACCGTCACCCGGTCGGAGATGTACCGCACCACGGACAGGTCGTGGGAGATGAACACGTACGCGACGCCGAGCCGGGACTGGAGTTCGGAGAGCACGTTGAGGACCTGGGCCTGCACCGACAGGTCCAGGGCGGAGACCGGTTCGTCGCACACGATGAGGTCGGGGTCCAGGGCGAGCGCGCGGGCGATGCCGATGCGCTGGCGCTGCCCGCCGGAGAACTCGTTGGGGTAGCGGTGGGCGTCGCTGTCCCGGAGCCCGACCAGGGAGAGCAGTTCACGGATCCGCTTCTCGCGGGCCTTCGCGTCCGGGACGACGTCCTTGTGGGTGCGCCAGGGCTCGCCGATCAGATCGGCGGCCGACATCCGGGCGTTGAGCGAGGCGAAGGGGTCCTGGAAGACCATCTGGACGCGGCGCCGCCAGTTGAGCAGCTCCTTGCCGCGCAGGGCGAACGGGTCGACGCCGTCGTAGCGCACCGTGCCCGCGTCGGGGCGTTCCAGGCCGAGCAGTACCCGGGCGAGGGTGGACTTGCCGCAGCCGGACTCGCCGACGAGCCCGAGGGTCTCGCCCCGGCCGAGCCGTATGTCCACGCCGTCCAGGGCGGTCAGCCGACGGCGGCCGCTGCCGAAGCTCTTGGTGACACCGCTGACCTCCAGCAGTGGCGGGTGTCCGTCGGTCCGGGGCCCGGGGATCGCAGGGGTGGTGCGGGAGTCAGTCACGGTCGAGCTCCTCGGAGAAGTGACAGGCCGCCGACCGTCCGTCGCCGGCGGCGCGCAGGGCCGGCCGTTCCCGGACGCAGCGCTCCCGCACCAGCGGGCAGCGGGCCTGGAAGACACAGCCGGGCGGCACCGCGCTCAGCTCGGGCGGGCTGCCGGGGACGGCGGGCAGCGGCTGTCCGCGCTCGGCGTCCTCGGGGACGGAGTCGAGCAGCCCGCGGGTGTAGGGGTGGCGGGGCGCGGAGAAGACCTCGCGCACCGTGCCCTGCTCCACGACCGTTCCGGCGTACATCACGACGACGTCGTCGGCGCGCTGGGCGACCACGGCGAGGTCGTGGGTGATCAGTACGACGGCCATGTCCCGCTCGTCCTGGAGGTCCCGCAGCAGCCGCATGATCTGGGCCTGCACGGTGACGTCGAGGGCGGTGGTCGGCTCGTCGGCGATGAGCACGTCGGGGTCGAGGGCGACGGCCATCGCGATCAGCAGCCGCTGGCGCATGCCTCCGGAGAACTGGTGCGGGTAGGACTTGGCCCGCTGCCTCGGTTCGGGGATGCCGACGCGGGTCATCAGCTCGACCGCCTTCTCCCGGGCCTCGCGCCGGGAGAGTCCGCGGTGGATGCGGAACGGCTCGCCGATCTGCCGGCCCACCGGCTGCACCGGGTTGAGGGCGGTCAGGGCGTCCTGGAAGACGATGGACAGGACGGGTCCGGCCAGCTTGCGGCGTTCGGCCGGGCTCATCCGCAGGGTGTCCTCGCCCCTGACCCGCACGGCGCCTCCGGTCACCTCGGCCGCGGGGTCGAGCAGGCCCACGACCGACAGCGCGGTCATCGACTTGCCGCAGCCGGACTCGCCGAGGAGGGCCAGGGTGCGGCCGCGGCGGACGCTGAAGCTGACGCCGTCCACGGCGCGTACCGTCCCGGAGGCCGTGCGCAGGTCCACGCAGAGCCCTTCGACGTCGAGGGCGGGGCCGGTGGCGGACGGGGCGGTGGCGGATGTGGTCGTCACGGGATCATCTCCGGGGGAACGGCGGCGGAGGCTCCGCGGCGCTTGCGGGGCAGCGTCAGACGCCAGCGCTGGGCGGGGTCGGTGGCGATGCGGGCCCAGGCGGCGAGCACCGTGGCGGACACGGTGGTGAGCACGATGGCCAGTCCGGGCAGCACGGTGATCCACCAGGCGGTCTGGAGGTACTGCCGGCCCTGGGCGACCATCAGGCCCCAGCTGACGTCCGGGGGCTGGATGCCGATGCCGAGGAAGCTCAGCGAGGACTCGGTGAGCATCACGAAGCAGAAGTCGAGGGTGGCGACCGTCAGCAGCGTCGGCAGGGCGATCGGCAGGATGTGCCGGTGGATGATGTTCCGGCTGGGGGTGCCGAAGGTGCGGGCCGCGTCGACGAACAGGCGGCTGCGCAGTTCGGCGGCCTCCGCGCGGGAGGTGCGCAGGTACACCGGGATGCGGGCCACGGCGAGGATCAGCACGATGTTGAGCGCGGAGGGCGAGAAGACGTACAGCACGACGACCGCGACGAGCAGGGAGGGGAAGCTGAGGATGACGTCGGCGACGCGCATCGCCACGCTCTCCCGGCGGCCCCCGTGGTAGCCGGCCCACAGGCCGATCGCCGATCCGATGATCAGTGAGCAGAGCACCGCGGGGACGGCCACGGACAAGGTCGTCCCCGCCGCGTCGATCAGCCGGGCCAGCACGCTGCGCCCGAGGACGTCGGTGCCGAGCAGTCCGTAGAAGCCGTCGCTCAGGGAGGGCGCCCGCAGGGAGGCGTCCAGGTCCTGGCGCTGTGCGCGGTCGCCGATGAACAGCCGGCCGAAGAGGGCGACCAGGACGACCACGGTGAGGACGGCGGCTCCGACGGCGGCGGCGCGGTCCCGGCCGAGCAGCCGCCACCAGCGCGGCGGGCTCTTGTGGGCGGGGGCGGACTCCGGGGCGTCCGCACGCCCGTCCCCGGCCGCGGTCTCTTCTTCGGTCATGATGCTTCCTTCACTCACGCCGGCACCGCCTGACGTACTCGGGGGTCGGTCAGCGCGTGGCAGACGTCGACGAGGATGTTCAGCGCGAAGATCGTCACGGCGGTCAGCAGGACGGCCGCCTGGAGGACCGCGAAGTCGCGCTGGAGGATGGAGTCGATCATGAGTTTGCCGATGCCGGGCCAGCCGAAGATCGTCTCCACGATGACGGCGCCGTTGACCAGGCCCACCGTCAGGTCGCCGGCCACGGTCAGCACCGGCGTCACGGCGTTGCGCAGGGCGTGACCGAAGATCACCCGCTGGGGCGTGGCGCCCTTGGCGCGGGCGATCTTGACGTAGGGCGCGGAGAGCGCGGAGACCATGCTGCCGCGCACCACCTGGACGAGCACGCCGAACGGGCGGATGAGCAGGGTCGCGATGGGCAGCACCCAGACCTCGGGTCCGCCCAGGGTGCCCGAGGTGGGCAGCCAGGCGAGGCTCACGCCGAAGACGAGGACGCCCATGACGGCGAACCAGAAGTCGGGGATGCTGGCGGCCGTCATCGACAGCAGGCTGGCGATCCGGTCGACCAGGGAGTTGGGCCGGTAGGCGGCCAGGCTGCCGATCAGCACCGCGCCGGTGATCGCAAGGAGCATGGTGACGCCGGCGAGCTGGAGGGTGACGGGGAAGGCGTCCAGCACCATCTCGGTGGCGGACTGCCCGGTCCGCAGCGAGGTGCCGAAGTCCAGGTGCGCGGCGTCGACGAGGTAGTTCCACAGCTGGGCCGGGACGGAGAGGTCGAAGCCCTGCGCGGCGGAGAACTCCGCGCGCTGCTCGGCGGTGGCGCTCAGCGGGAGGTAGAGGTCGACCGGGTCGCCGGTCATCCGGGCCAGGAAGAACACGCCCAGCACCACGCACACCAGGGGGATGGCGCTGGAGAGGATGCGTTTGCGCAGAAAGGTGACCATGTCAGTGCTGTCCTGCCTTCGCCGGGCCGACCTCTGCCAGCCGCATCTCGTCGCCGGTGGCGGAGTTCGGCTCGTACCGGATGGACGGTGACAGGCCGAGCAGTCCGCTCATGTGGGCCAGGTGGGCGTACTGGACGACCGACCTGTTCTGGTCCGCGAGCAGGCCGGCGAACGCCTTCTGGCGCTGCTCGCCGGAGAGGGCGCCGGCGTCGGCGATGCGCCGGTCGAGCTCCTCGGTGCCGAAGGTGGACTGGGGTCCGTCGCTCAGCAGGTACTGGCTCGTGGTGAAGGCCGCGTCACCGGCCTGGTTGCCGTGCATGATCAGCAGGGCGATGGGGCCGACGTTCTCGGGCAGCGGCCGGAGCTGGTACTGGAGCTGGGTGGCGGTGTCCGCCATCCTGACCTTGACGTTCAGCCCGATCCGCTGCATCTGGTACTGGAGGGCCTCCGCCGTCTCCGACACCCCGGAGAACATGCCGTTGCGGGCGACCAGGGTGATCTGCCGGCCGACGGGTACGCCGTCGGCCTCGGCCGCCTCGATCAGGGCCTTGGCCTCGGCCACGTTCTGCCGGGTCGGTTCGATCGCCTCGTCGTGTCCCACCACTCCGGGCGGGACCAGCTGGCCGGCCGGTTCGGCGAGTCCGCCGAGCAGGGCGTCGATGATGCCGTCCCGGTCCACGGCCAGGTCGACGGCGCGGCGTACGCGCAGGTCGTCGAGCGGCGCCTCGCGGCCGTCCAGCCGCAGCGCGGTCGTCTCGTTGTTGGGGAAGGCGACCGTGGTGTCCTTCTCCGCCTCGACGGGGTCGAGGGCCACGGCGATCTCCGCCTCACCCTTGTCGATCATGGCGGCGCGGACACTGGCGTCGCTGCGCCACACGTAGCGGGCGCGGGGGAAGTCCGGGGCGTCGCCCCAGTAGTCGTCGTGGCGGCTGAGGTCGATCGCCGCCCCGGGCTGCCAGGAGCTGACGGCGTAGGGGCCGGTGCCGATCGGGACACGGACCTTGGCCTCGGCGTTCGTCGTGCGCGGCACGATCTCCACGAAGCTCAGGCGCAGCGGCAGGATCGGATCGGGCTGCTCGGTGGTGACGGTCAGCCGGGTGTCGCTCTCCGCCTCGACCTTCAGGTCCTCGTCGCCGAAGACATAGCCCTCGACGTTGCAGGCGAGGTCGGAGTTGACGGCCCGGTCGATGGAGAAGGCGGCGTCCCGCGCGGTGAACGGCTCGCCGTTCTGGAAGGTCACCCCCTCGCGCGTGTCGAAGGTCCAGGTGCGGTCACCGGTCTGTTTCCAGCCGGTGGCGAGCAGGGGGTGCAGCTCGCCGGAGTCGGGGTCGCGTTCGACGAGGGGCTCGGTGATGTTGGACCGGACGACCACGCCGGTGCCGGTCAGCGATGCCTCGCAGGGTTCCAGGGTCGGTGGTTCCTGGGTGAGCACCACCCGCAGGGTGCGGCCGTCGGCACGGCCGGCGTCGCCGGCGGCGCTGCCCGCCACGGCGCAGCCGCTGGACAGCAGCACCGTGCCCGCCAGGAGTGTCGCCGTCGGCGCGCGGCGGCGCCTTCGTCCGGTGGGCGGGAGGGAGGAAACGGAGAACTTCATCGTCGGCCTGTCTCCGGTGAGTGCTGGTGTGTCGCGTTCCACGTACGGGTGACTGCGAGAGGCTGTCTACACTTGCGTACTCGGTCCGCATCTGTGAACGCCGAAGCTAAACCGGCACCGGGGCAGCGTCAAGACATGCGCAGGAACGGATCTGTCCAGCTCCACTCCCGCTCCACCTCCGCCGCACTCACGCCCCCGGACCCTCCGGGCCCGGCCGGGCGCCCGCGCCGGCCCGTCGCGACGACCACGGGATCCCGCCGCAGAGGGCGGAGCGCCACGTTCCGGAAACTCGCCGAAGACAGGAGAACACCATGTCCAGCCCCGGCACCACCCCCGTCGGCCCGGCCACCCTGCTCCAGGTCTCCCCCTTGCTCCCCCGCCTGGAGCGGACCCTGGCCGAGCGCCACCGCACGGTGCGGCTGCACGAGCTGCCCGACCCGGACGGCTTCCTCCGCGACCACGGCGGGGACGTGGTCGCCGCCGTCACCAGCGCACGGTTCGGGGTCGGCGACGCCCTGATGGACGCGCTGCCGAGGCTGGGCGCGATCGTCCACTTCGGCGTCGGATACGAGACCACGGACGTGGTCCGCGCCCGGGCGCACGGCATCGACGTCAGCAACACCCCGGACGTGCTCACCGACTGCGTGGCCGACCTCGCCGTCGGGGCGCTGATCGACGTCATGCGCCGGATGTCGGCGGCCGACCGGTACGTGCGGGCCGGCCACTGGAGCACCGCACCCTTCCCGCTGGCCTCGCGGGTGAGCGGCAAGCGGGTCGGCGTCCTCGGGCTGGGCCGGATCGGCCGGGCCGTGGCGCGACGACTCGAGGGGTTCGGCGTGGAGGTGGCGTACTGCTCGCGCGTCCCGGTGCCCGGTGTCGCGTACCGTCACCTGCCCACCGCCGAGTCGCTGGCCGAGGCGTGCGACGCGCTCGTCGTCACCGTCGCGGGCGGCGCGGACACGGAGGGGCTGGTGTCGGCGCGGGTGCTGGAGGCGCTCGGCCCCGAGGGGCATCTGGTGAACGTCGCGCGGGGCAGCGTCGTCGACGAGTCCGCCCTGGTCGCGGCGGTGGAGGCGGGACGGATCGCGGGAGCGGCGCTCGATGTCTTCGCCGACGAGCCGAACGTGCCGCGGGCGCTCCTGGACTCGGACCGGGTGGTCCTGCTCCCCCACATCGCCAGCGCCACCCGGGAGACCCGCGAGGCCATGGCCGACCTGGTGCTGCGCAATGTGGAGCGTTTCATGACCGAGGGGGTGCTGCTCACCCCGGTACCGGGGTGAGCCCATTGACACCACCCCACCCGGCTGTCTACAAATGAGAACGCCGACTACATATGAGGATGGCATTCATGGTTCGGACCTCAGAGCGGATCGCCGGCGTCACCGTGACCCCCGTGGCCTTCCGGGACCACCCCTTGCTGAACACGGTCGGGGTGCACGAGCCCTACGCACTGCGCACCATCGTGGAGATCACCACCGAGTCCGGTGTCAGCGGCGTCGGTGAGACCTACGGCGGCACGGTGCATCTGGAGCGGCTGCGGCGCGCCGCCGAGGAACTGACCGGCATGGACGTCTGGAGCCTGAACGAGCTGATCACCCGCACCACCCGCGCGCTGGGTGCCGACACCACCGGCGGCGACGGCATGTCCGGCATGGTCACGGGCAGCAGCGCCGTGGACCGGGTCATGTCCCCGTTCGACGTCGCCTGCCTGGACATCCAGGGCAAGCTCGTGGGCCGGCCGGTCAGCGACCTGCTGGGCGGAGCGGTGCGCGACTCGGTGCCCTACAGCGCGTACCTCTTCTACAAGTGGGCCGCCCACCCGGGCCAGGAGGACGACGACTGGGGCCCCGCCCTCACCCCGGAAGGGCTGGTCGAACAGGCCCGCCGCATGATCGGCGCGTACGGCTTCACCTCCATCAAGCTCAAGGGCGGCGTCTTCCCGCCCGACGAGGAGATCGCCGCGGTCAGGGCGCTGCGGAAGGCGTTCCCGGACCTTCCGCTGCGGCTCGACCCCAACGCGGCGTGGAGTACGGAGACGTCCCTGCGCGTCGCCCGGGAGCTGGACGGTGTCCTGCAGTACCTGGAGGACCCGACCGAGGGCATCGGGGGCATGGCCGCCGTGGCCCGCGGGACCGCCACCCCGCTGGCCACCAACATGTGCGTGGTCTCCTTCGACGACCTGGCCCCCGCCGTGGCCGAGGGAGCCGTGGGCATCGTCCTGTCCGACCACCACTTCTGGGGCGGTCTGCGGCGCTGCGGGCAGCTCGCCGCGATCTGCGAGACCTTCGGCCTCGGCCTGTCGATGCACTCCAACTCGCACCTCGGCATCAGCCTCGCGGCCATGACCCACCTGGCCGCCGCGACACCGCGGCTGACCTACGCCTGTGACACGCACTGGCCCTGGAAGCGGCCCGACGAGGACGTCGTCGACCCCACGCCGCTGCGGTTCGACGAGGGCCGGCTCGCCGTACCGAAGGCTCCGGGTCTCGGCGTGGAACTGGACCGGGACGCCCTCGCCCGGCTGCACCGGCAGTACCTCGACTGCGGGCTGCGCGACCGCGACGACACCGGCTACATGCGCCGTTTCGAGCCGTCCTTCTCCACCAAGACCCCCCGGTGGTGAGCGGCTGATGCGCATCATGCTCAACCACCGCATCCTGAGCCGCTTCCACGACCGGCTCAAGGCGTCCACGCACGGCGAGCACGACTGGCTGGAGGCCTTCGACCTGGACGCCGTGCGGCTCTCCGAGGCCATCGGCGACATCGACGTCTACGTCGGCTCGAAGCTGCGCCCCGAGGACGCCCGGCGCGCGCGGCGGCTGCGGCTCGTCCATGTCGTCGGCGCCGGCTACGACGGCATCCCGCTGGACGCGCTCCACCCGGGAGTCACGGTCGCCACCACCCACCACCACGGCCGCTCCATCGCCGAGCACGTGCTCATGTCGATGCTGATGCTCTCCCGCGACGTCCTGGGCGCCGACCGCGCGCTGCGCGCCGGGCGGTGGCGCAACGTGGCGGTCGATCCCGCGCTGCCCTTCGGGACCACGCTGCGGGGCCGCCGGGTCGGCGTCGTCGGCTTCGGCGAGACCGGCACCGAGGTCGCCCGGCTGTGCCAGGCGGTCGGCCTGCGCGTCCGCGCCGTGCGCCGCGACCCCTCCGCCCCGTTCCCCGCGGACCTGCGGCCCGACTGGATCGGCGGCGACGACCGGCTGCCGGAGCTCCTCGCCGACTCCGACGTCGTGGTGGTCACCGTCCCGCTGAGCCCCGCGACCCGCGGACTGATCGGCCCCGCCGAGCTGAAGGTCATGGGCCCCGAGGCCCTGCTGGTCAACGTGGCGCGGGGGCCGGTGGTCCAGGAGGAGGCGCTCTACGAGGCGCTCGCCTCCGGCACCATCGCGGGCGCCGCGCTGGACGTGTGGTGGTCGGCACCGCCCGACGCGCCGAGCCGGCTGCCCTTCCACGACCTGCCGAACGTGCTGATGACCCCGCACCACTCGGGCCACACGGCCGACACCTTCGCCGCCCGTGCGACCGAGATCGCCGAGAACATCGACCGGCTGGAGCGGGGGGACGCGCTCACCCACGTGGTCCGTGCCGGTTCCCCCTCCCCCGGCCACTGACCACACCGCTCCCGTCCCTCATCCAGAGTAGGAAAACACCCATGCTCGAAGGCGTTCTCTTCTTCCCCGTCACCCCGTTCACCGCGACCGGTGACGTCGACCTCGACGCCCTGCGCCGGCACATCGCGGACCGGGTCGACGCCGGCCCGGGCGGAGTCTTCGTCGCCTGCGGCACCGGCGAGTTCCACGCCCTGGACCACGAGGAGTACGGCGCGGTCGTGCGCACCGCCGTCGAGGCGGTGGGCGGACGCGTCCCGGTGTACGCCGGAGCCGGCGGCTCCGTCGGCCAGGCCCGCCGGCTCGCGCGGGCGGCCGCTCAGGCCGGTGCGGACGGTCTGCTGCTCATGCCGCCGTACCTGGTCGAGGCCCCCGCCGACGGGCTCGTCGCCTACACCCGCGAGGTGGCCGGGGAGACCGCCCTGCCGCTGATCGTCTACAACCGGGCGAACGCCCGCTTCGACGAGCGCTCGGCGGCGGCGATCGCCCGGCTGCCCACCGTGACGGGCTTCAAGGACGGCACCGGTGACCTCGATCTGCTCGCACGGATCGTCCCCGCCGTGCGGGAGGCGCTCGACGGGACCGGCAAGGAGTTCCAGTTCTTCAACGGCATGCCCACGGCCGAGGCGAGCCAGCTCGCGTACCGGGCGCTGGGCGTGGAGCTGTACTCGTCGGCCGCCTTCGCCTTCGCGCCCGATGTCTCCCTCGCCTTCCACCGCGCGGTGGAGGAGGGCGACCAGAAGCGCATCGACGCGCTGCAGCGCACCTTCTTCCACCCGCTGGTCCGGCTGCGCAAGCGGGTTCCGGGGTACGCGGTGGCGCTGGTGAAGGCCGGGGTCACCCTGGAGGGCCTCGAAGCCGGGCCGGTCCGTCCGCCGCTGACCTCCCTCACCGCGCCCGAGACCGAGGAGCTGGCGGCCATCATCGCCGAAGCGCGCGCCGTGATCGCCTCCTGAGCCTCCTGAACGCGCGTAAGGGGGTCTCCGGACACCCGGAGACCCCCTGCGGCACGGCTCAGCCGGTCGCCGGCAGGCCCAGGAGCACGTCGGTGTACTTGAGTACGGCCAGCAGCAGTCCGATGACGCCGAGCGCCACGCCCGCCCAGGCGACCGACTTGATCCAGGGCGCCTGGACCGTCCGGCCCGGCGCCCCGAACGCGGGCCTCGCCAGCACCACCGCGCCCACGATCAGCGCGGTCAGCGCGAACAGGCCGCCCCACAGCGCGCTGGTGTGCCAGGCGTCGCCGTAGACCTCCTTGACCTGGGTGGCGACGCCGGCGTCCGCGGCCGTCTCCAGCTGGCCCACGAGGGTCTCCCGCGCGGCGGCCACCGTGCCCAGCCAACTGCCGGTGAGCGAGACGAGGCCGAGGGCCGCGGAGACGACCGCGGCGGCGCCCTGTCCGACACCGGACGGGCCGTCCTCCTCGCCGGCCTCGGTCTCGGGTGCGTCCTGCGCCTCGTCCGTGGCGTCGTCCGGCTCGGTGGCGTCCACCGCCGTCTCGTCGTGCTCGGTCCCGGTCCCGGTTTCGTCCACTGTCCTGGTTCCCATGCCCCGCACCGTACGGACGCTCTCTGAGAGTCCGCTTAATGATCGCCGTGCGCGTCAGTGATCGTTGTGCGCGCGCCACTCCGGGGCCAGGACGGACCAGACCTCCAGGTCGTGGCGTACCCCGTGGTGGAGGTGGGCCTGGCGGCGGACGCCGTCGCGGGTCATGCCGAGCCGGCGGGCGACGTCGATGCTCGGCCCGTTGCCGGCCGCCGCGACCCATTCGACGCGGTGGATGCCGCGCCGCTCGACCGCCCAGTCGATGAGCACCCGCATCGCGCGGGTGACGAGCCCGCGCCCGGTGGCGGCGGGCTCCAGCCAGCAGCCGACCTCGCAGGTGCCGTTCGCGGCGTCGAAGTTCAGGGTGAGCACCCCGCCCACGAGCGTGCCGTCCAGCCACAGCCCGTGCAGCGAGGCCGTGTCGGCGGCGCGCCAGTCGGCGTACCGCTGGAGCATCTCCCGGGCGCCGGCCACGTCCGTGGCCTTGGAGCCGAAGGGGATGTACCGGTTGACGAACTCCCGGCCCCGGTCCAGATGGGCCAGGAACTCCTCGGCGTGCCAGGGCTCCAGGGGGCGCAGTTCGGCTCCGTCGTCACCCAGTCGTATCGCGTACATCCCGCTGCTGCTCCTCCTCGGCCAGCACGTCCGCCGCCTCGGCGTCCGTGGCGGCGGCCAGCCTCTCATGGGCGGCACGGGCCTCGGGCGGCTCGATGCTGATCCGCGGCAGGATCCGGTCCAGCGAGCGCGGCAGCCACCAGTTGGCGCCGCCGAGGAGGTGCATGAGGGCGGGGACGAGCAGGGTGCGCAGGACGAAGGCGTCGAGGGCGACGGCCGCGGCGAGCGCGATGCCGAACATGGCGATCACCCGGTCGCCGCTGAGGACGAAGGCGAGGAAGACCGAGATCATGATCACGGCGGCGGAGTTGATCACCCGGCTGGTCTCCGCGAGGCCGACGCGGACGGCGCGCCGGTTGTCACCGGTCTCCAGCCACTCCTCGTACATCCGGCCGACCAGGAAGACCTGGTAGTCCATGGAGAGCCCGAAGAGCACCGACACCATGATCACGGGCAGGAAGGGCTCGATGGGGCCCGCGCTGCCGAGGCCGAGCGGTTCGCTGCCCCAGCCCCACTGGAAGATCGCGACGACGACGCCGAAGGCGGCGCCGACGGCGGCCACGTTCATCGCCGCCGCCTTGAGCGGGATGCCGATCGAGCGGAAGGCGAGCAGGAGCAGCAGACAGCCCAGGCCGATCACGACACCGACGAAGAGGGGCAGCTTGTCGACTATGACGTCGGCGAAGTCGTCGTACCCGGCCGTCACGCCGCCGACCTGCAGGTCGAGCGAGGTGCCCGACTCGGCCCGCGGCAGCACGTCGTCGCGCAGCCGGTCGACCAGGTCACTGGTCCGCTTCGACTGCGGGGAGGACTCCGGTACGACGGTGAGGTACGCGGTGTCGCCGCCCGCGCCGTAGGCCGCGGGCGACACCGACGCGACGCCCTCGGTGGCGCGCAGGGTGGTGTCGAGGTTGTCCAGGGCGAGCCGGTCCCCGGCGCCGTCGACGTGGGTGACGAGGGTGAGGGGGCCGTTCACGCCGGGGCCGAAACCGTCGGCGAGGAGGTCGTAGGCCTGGCGGGTGGTGGACGTCTCGGGATCGTTGCCCTGGTCGGAGGTGCCCAGGTGGAGGGAGAGGGTGGGCAGCGCGAGGACGGCCATGACGACGATCGCGAGGGCGCCGAGCAGCTTGGGGTGGCGCTCGACGAACGCCGACCAGCGGGCGGCGAACCCCGTCGGCACCTCCGGCTCGGGCCCGTGCTCCGCCAGTCGGCGCCGCTCCCGGCGGTTGAGCGCGCGCATGCCGATGAACGACAGCAGGGCGGGCAGCAGGGTGACGGAGGCGGCGACGGTCAGGACGACGGTGAGCGAGGCCGCGATGGCGACGCCGTTGAGGAAGTTCAGCCGGAGGATCAGCATGCCCAGCAGGGCGATGCACACGGTGGCGCCCGCGAAGACGACCGCCCGTCCGGTGGTGGCGACGGCGTGGGTGGCGGCCTCGGTGACGGTGAGGCCGCGCTTCAGTCCGCGCCGGTGCCGGGTCACGATGAACAGCGCGTAGTCGATGCCGACGCCGAGCCCGATCAGCATGCCGAGCATGGGGGCGAAGTCGGCGACGGTCATGGCGTGCCCGAGGAGCACGATCCCGGCGTAGGCGGTGCCGACGCCGACCAGGGCGGTGGCTATGGGGAGCAGCGAGGCGGCGAGGGAGCCGAAGGCGAGGAACAGGACGACGGCGGCGACCAGCACGCCGACGATCTCGGCGGTGTGCCCGCCGGAGGACTCGCCGAGTTCGACGGCGCTGCCGCTCAGCTCGACCTGGAGTCCGTCGGTCCCGGCGGCCTCGGCCGTCTCCATCACGGCGGTGGCCTCGCCCGCGTCGATGTCCTCGGCCTGGTCGTCGAAGGTGACCGTGGCGTAGGCGGTGCGGCCGTCGGCGCTGACCCGGCCGGCGCCCCGGTCGTCGTACGGACCGCTCACGGCGGCCACGCCGGGCAGGTCCCCGATCCGGTCCAGGGTGCGGGTCATGGCCTGCTCGACGCCGGTGTCCCGGACGCTGCCGGACGCGGTGTGCCAGACCACGTTGTCGCTGTCGCCGCCGAGGTCCGGGAAGCCCTCCTCCAGCAACTGGGTGGCCCGCCCGGACTCGGTACCGGGCACCTCGTAGTCGTTCGAGTAGGCGGAGCCGGCGGCGAAGGCCCCGGCAAAGACCCCGCCGAGGGCGAGGAGCCAGAGCAGAACGGTGATCAGACGGCGTTGGACACACCAGCGTGCGAGGGCTGCCACGAAACGTGCTCCCGGGATGACTGAAGTGTGGATCTTTGACCGGGAACAGCCGAACGTGAACCGAGCATCCCGCAAAGAACGCATGGGCAATGCACTGCCCACCCTTGCAGGCAAGAGTGATCGTTTGTCGCTTTCGTGTACTAATTCACATGTCCCGGGCGGCTCAGTCGAACTGGTCCCCCAGCGCCATGACCATGAGCCCCGCGATCAGCAGCCACAGCGCCCTGCGGGTCCGCCCCCGGGAGCCCAGCACCGCGGCCAGGGCGCAGACGGCGGCTCCGCAGGCGTACGCGACGGGGACGAGGACCGGCGCGGGGCCGGTGAGACGGAGGAGGGCGGCGGCCGCCCCGCACAACGCGAGGACGGCACCGGCGCCCACGGCGGTCCACCGGGCCCGGCGCACCTCCCGCGCGGCGTCTTCCGCGTGGAGGTCCGGAGACGGTTCGGAATCGGCACGTCCGCTCATGGCGCGCGAGCGTAGCGCCCGAGGTCCCGAAACCCGGATGCGGGGGTGCGGGGCCGCCTGCTAGCGTCCGCCGTTCCGATGTTCCGCGGCAGTCCGCCGCCGGCCGAAGCAGGTGCTTTGATGCTTGTCCGCCCGATCTCCGACGCGACCCCTTCCCTCTTCACGGCCCCAAGGAGCCCGTTCACCGATGTCGGACATCACATCGAACACCCCGCACGACGACCTCGCTAGCCGCCTCACCCTGCCCCGGTACCCCCGCAGCAGCGCCTACGACGCCCGCTGGACCGTCGACAACCAGATGGGCCCGCACGCGCTGTGGCTGCTGGAGTGGCTCGCCCCGGCCCTCGGCCTCGACACCCTGCGCCCCGGCGCACGCGTGCTCGACCTGGGCTGCGGACGCGCCATGACGTCGGTCTTCCTGGCCAGGGAGTACGACGTCCAGGTCACCGCGGCCGACCTGTGGATCAAGCCGGACGACAACGCGCGCCGCATCGCCGGGGCGGGCGTCGCCGACCGGGTGTTTCCGGTCCTCGCCGAGGCGCACGACCTGCCCTTCGGGGAGGAGAGCTTCGACGCGATCGTCTCGATCGACGCGTACCAGTACTTCGGCACCGACGACCTGTACCTGCCGACGCTGACCCGGCTGCTGAAGCCGGGCGGGCGGATCGGTGTCGTCGTCCCGTCGATGCCCGGGGAGATCGAGGGCAGCGAACCGCCGGAGCACCTGAAGCCCTTCTGGGACCCCGCGTTCTGGTGCTTCCACAGCCCCGCCTGGTGGCGCCGCCACTGGACCCGCAGCGGGGCCGTGGAGGTCGAGACGGCCGACTGGCTGGAGGACGGCTGGCGGGAGTGGCTGCTCTGGTGCGACGTCGTCGCCGAGGAGAGCACGGAGGAGTTCCATGTGCGGATGAGCCGGGAGAGCGCGGAGATGCTGCGCGCGGACCGGGGCCGCACGCTGGGCTTCACACGCGTGGTGGGCCGCCGGCCCTGATCGTGTGACGGCATGAGGGAGGGGGCGCGTCGAACCCGATGCGCCCCCTCCCGTGCTCTTCGGCGATCAGCCCTCGCCGACGCCCAGCTTCTGAAGGATCAGCTCCTTGACGCGGGCCGCGTCCGCCTGCCCGCGCGTGGCCTTCATGACCGCGCCGACCAGGGCACCCGCCGCGGCCACCTTGCCGCCGCGGATCTTGTCCGCGATGCCCGGGTTGCCGGCGATGGCCTCGTCGACGGCGGTGCCCAGGGCGCCCTCGTCGGAGACGACCTTCAGGCCGCGCTTGTCGACCACCTCGTCCGGGGTGCCCTCACCGGCGAGCACGCCCTCGATGACCTGACGGGCCAGCTTGTCGTTGAGATCACCGCCGTTCACCAGCTCGGTGACCCGGGCCACCTGCTCCGGGGTGATCGCCAGCTCGTCGAGCCCCTTGCCGGACTCGTTGGCGGCGCGCGCCAGCTCGCCCATCCACCACTTGCGGGCGGAGGCCGCGTCGGCGCCGGCGTCGATGGTGGCGACGATCGGGTCCAGCGCACCGGCGTTGAGGATCGACTGCATGTCGGTGCCGGAGATCCCCCACTCCTCGCGGAGCCGGTTGCGGCGCACCAGCGGCAGCTCGGGCAGGGCGGAACGGATCTCCTCGACCCACTCGCGGGACGGGGCGACCGGCACCAGGTCGGGCTCCGGGAAGTACCGGTAGTCCTCGGCCTCCTCCTTCACGCGGCCCGAGGTCGTGGACCCCGTGTCCTCGTGGAAGTGGCGGGTCTCCTGGATGATCGTGCCGCCGCCGTTCAGCACGGCGGCGTGCCGCTGGATCTCGAAGCGGGCCGCGCGCTCGACGGACCGCAGCGAGTTGACGTTCTTGGTCTCGCTGCGGGTGCCGAACTTCTCGGTGCCGTGCGGGCGCAGCGACAGGTTCACGTCGCAGCGCATCTGGCCCATCTCCATGCGGGCCTCGGACACGCCGAGCGCCCGGATGAGCTCGCGCAGCTCACGGACGTACGCCCGGGCGACCTCGGGGGCGCGCTCGCCCGCTCCCTCGATCGGCTTGGTGACGATCTCGATCAGCGGGATGCCGGCACGGTTGTAGTCCAGCAGGGAGTGGGACGCGCCGTGGATGCGGCCGGTGGCGCCGCCGACGTGCGTCGACTTGCCGGTGTCCTCCTCCATGTGGGCGCGCTCGATCTGGACGCGGAAGGTCTCGCCGTCCTCCAGCTGCACGTCGAGGTAGCCGTCGAAGGCGATCGGTTCGTCGTACTGGGAGGTCTGGAAGTTCTTCGGCATGTCCGGATAGAAGTAGTTCTTCCGGGCGAAGCGGCACCACTCGGCGATCTCGCAGTTCAGCGCGAGACCGATCTTGATCGCCGACTCGACGCCGGTCGCGTTGACGACCGGGAGCGCGCCGGGCATGCCGAGGCAGACGGGGCAGGTCTGGGTGTTCGGGTCGGCGCCGAGCGCCGTCGAGCAGCCGCAGAACATCTTGGTCCGGGTGCCGAGTTCGACATGGACCTCTAGGCCCATGACGGGGTCGTACGACGCCAGCGCGTCCTCGTACGACACCAGGTCAGTCGTGGTGGTCACGGTGAAACTTCCCTCTCAGCCCAGCAGGACGTCGTCGTCGCCGAGGCTCTTCAGCTCGCGGTAGAGGATGGCGAGGTTGGTGACGACCGCGGCACCGGTGACGACCGCGTCGAGCAGCCGCAGCGTGTCGTTCTCGCCACGCGCCTTCTTGATCTGCTTGTACACACCGACGGCGCCGAACGCCGAGGTGGCAATGGAGACGTACAGACCGGACTTGGACTTCTTGAAGCCCTTGGCCTTGGACAGTGCGCTCACAGCGACGGTGCCTCCTCGATCAGCGGGTGGCCCCACTTTTCCACGAAGGCGGCCTCGACGGCGGCGCCGACCTTGTAGAGCCGGTCGTCCTTCATGGCGGGGGCGATGATCTGCAGCCCCACCGGCAGGTTGTCCTCGGGAGCGAGGCCGCAGGGCAGTGACATGGCCGCGTTGCCGGCCAGGTTGGTGGGGATGGTGCACAGGTCGGCGAGGTACATCGCCATCGGGTCGTCGGCGCGCTCGCCGATCGGGAAGGCGGTGGTCGGGGTCGTCGGGGAGACGATCACGTCGACCTGCTCGAACGCCTTGTCGAAGTCCTGCTTGATCAGCGTGCGGACCTTCTGGGCGCTGCCGTAGTACGCGTCGTAGTAGCCGGAGCTGAGCGCGTACGTACCGAGCATGATGCGGCGCTTGACCTCGTCGCCGAAGCCGGCCTCACGGGTCAGCGAGGTGACCTCCTCGGCGGAGTGCGAGCCGTCGTCGCCGGTCCGCAGGCCGTAGCGCAGGCCGTCGAAGCGGGCGAGGTTGGAGGAGCACTCGGAGGGCGCGATCAGGTAGTACGCGGAGAGCGCCAGGTCGAAGGACGGGCAGTCCAGCTCGACGACCTCGGCGCCCAGCTCCTTCAGCAGCTCGACGGACTCGTCGAACCGCTGGACGACACCGGCCTGGTACCCCTCACCGCGGAACTGCTTGACGACGCCGACGCGCATGCCGGCGACGCTGCCGTTGCGGGCGGCCTCGACGACCGGCGGGACCGGGGCGTCGACGGAGGTGGAGTCCATCGGGTCGTGCCCGGCGATCACCTCGTGCAGCAGGGCGGCGTCCAGGACCGTACGGGCACAGGGGCCGCCCTGGTCGAGCGAGGAGGAGAAGGCGACCATGCCGTACCGGGACACGGCGCCGTACGTCGGCTTCACACCGACGGTGCCGGTGACGGCGGCCGGCTGGCGGATGGAACCGCCGGTGTCGGTGCCGATGGCGAGCGGCGCCTGGAAGGAGGCGAGCGCGGCGGACGAGCCACCGCCCGACCCGCCGGGGATCCTGGTCAGGTCCCAGGGGTTGCCGGTCGGCCCGTAGGCGCTGTTCTCGGTGCTGGACCCCATGGCGAACTCGTCCATGTTGGTCTTGCCGAGGATGACGACGTCGGCGGCCTTCAGCCGCTTGGTGAGCGTCGCGTCGTACGGCGGGATCCAGCCCTCGAGGATCTTGGAACCGACGGTGGTCGGGATGCCCTCGGTGGTGAAGATGTCCTTGAGCGCGAGCGGGACGCCGGCCAGCGGGCCGAGCTTCTCGCCCTTGGCCCGCTTCTCGTCGACGGCACGCGCCTGGGCGAGGGCGCCCTCACGGTCGACGTGCAGGAAGGCGTGCACCTTCTCGTCGACGGCCTCGATCCGGGCCAGGTGCGCCTCGGTGACCTCTACGGCCGTGAGCTCACCGGAGGCGATCTTCTCGGCGGTCTCGGCGGCGGTGAGCCTGATGATGTGATCGCTCATGGCGGGTTACTCCTCCCCCAGGATCTGCGGCACCTTGAAACGCTGCTGCTCCTGGGCCGGGGCGCCGGAGAGCGCCTGCTCGGGGGTGAGCGAGGGACGGACCTCGTCCGCGCGCATGACGTTCGTCAGCGGGAGCGGGTGCGAGGTCGGCGGTACGTCTTGGTCGGCGACCTCGCTGACGCGGGCGACCGCGCCGATGATGTCGTCCAGCTGGCCCGCGAAGTGGTCGAGCTCTTCGGGCTTCAGCTCCAGACGCGCCAGCCGGGCGAGGTGGGCGACCTCCTCGCGCGTAATGCCAGGCATGCAGCGATCCTCTGGGGTGAGTGTGCGGTTTGGGCAAGTCGTTTTGGCCCAATCCTATGGGGCCGGGTCCCCTGGCCGTTAAACGGTTTCCCCCGAGGCCGCTTCCCGGTGTCGCGCGCCCCGGGCGGTGCTGCTCGGAAAGCGGTGGCCGTAACGGTCCCGGACCTCCGGCAGGCGCTCCGGGGTGGCCCCGCCGAGGGCGCCGCGCCGCAGGTGACGGAAGTGCTCGAAGCGTTCGGCGCCCTGAGCGAGGGCGACGAGCAGGCCGGCGCCGGCTCCGGGCACGGCGGCGAAGGCGTGCGGCGCGCCGGGCGGGACGACGACGGGGCCGCCGGGGCCGGCGGTGCGGACCGCGTCGCCCGGAGTGGCACTTCCGCGCCTTCTGGAGACGGCGGGACGGTGCTCAGACCGCGAAGAGCAGACCGGCCCCGATCAGGACGACGACCGCGGTGGCGAAGTGGATCCCGAAGGCCACGGCCTTCGTACCCCCGTGGCGCAGCACTACGAGCGTGTCACCGAGCGGCACGAGGGCCGCGCACAGCAGGAACCACGCCTCGGCGCGGGCGCCCGCGAAGGCGAGCAGCGCCAGACCCGCCAGGCCGAACGTGCCGTCCCTCAGGCCCTTGACCGTCAGGTAGGCGCCGGCGTCGCCGCTCGGGTCGGCCGGGACACCGTAGCCGGCGGCGGCGGAGGCGGGCCGGAACAGGAAGCGGTACCCGAGGAACACGCAGAACAGGTTGAGCACGACGGCCAGGGTGTACGCGGTGACGGTCACGGCTTCTCCTTGCTAGCAGCGCTAGGGACTAGAGCGAAGCTAGCAGAGCGGCGACAGGATGGCTAGCATTGCTAGAATCACGGTCATGACGATCCAGACGCGCCGGGAGCGCGAACGAGCGGAACGCGAGCGGCTGATCGTGACGGCCGCGCAGGAACTGGCCGAGGCGGAGGGCTGGGAAGCGGTCACCACCCGCCGGCTGGCCGCCGAGATCGAGTACAGCCAGCCGGTCCTGTACAGCCACTTCAAGGGCAAGGACGCGATCATGGCGGCGGTCGCGGTGCGGGGCTGCGAGGAACTCGCCGCCGAACTGCGGTCCTCGGCCGCGGCGGCCGAGGACGCGCGCGCGAGGCTGGCGGCGGTCGGGGAGGCGTACACGGCCTTCGCGCGACGGCGGCCCGCGCTCTACGACGCGATGTTCACCCACCTGGTGGACCTGCCGTTCGCCACCCCCGAGGCGCCGGCGGCCCTCCAGGAGGCGTTCGGCGAACTGCTGAGGGCCGTCGAGCCCATCGCGGCCGAGGGCGACGACCTGGAGCTGCTCACGGAGACGTACTGGGCGAGCCTGCACGGGCTGGTGACCCTGATGCGCAGCGGCCGACTGCCGGAGGAGGCCCACGACCGCCGACTCGCCCTGCTGACGGGGCACTTCGCGCCGCGGGACACCACGGGCTGAGCGGGACGAGCCGGGAGCGCCGACGGCGGGCGCCTCATGCGGGACGGCGCACCCGTCAACCGGGGCCGCGGAGTGGTCGGGTCACTCGTCGGTCGCCGCGGCGGGCAGTGCCGCCGCGGCGCGCACCCAGCCCCGGGAACCGCGGGCCAGCAGCCAGGCCGTCGTCTCCTCGGGCGGCATCGCCGCGGCGACCAGCCAGCCCTGGACCGCGTCGCAGCGCAGATCGCGCAGGCGCTCCCACGTCTCGTCGTCCTCCACCCCCTCGGCGACGACGAGCAGCCCCAGCGAATGCGCCAGGTCGATGGTGCAGCGCACGATCTCGGCGTCCTCGGTGTCCACGGCCAGCCGGGCCACGAACGACCGGTCGATCTTCAGCTCACTGACCGGCAGCCGCCGCAGATGCACCAACGACGAGTACCCCGTGCCGAAGTCGTCCAGGGACATCTTCACCCCGTGCCCGGTCAACGCGTTCAACGTGTCGGCCGCACGCTGCGGATCCTCCAGCAGCACATGCTCGGTGATCTCCAACTGCAGCGCCCCCGCCGGCACCCCGTGCCGAGCCAGCCGCGCCGCCACGGAGCCCGCGAAGCCGGGCGTGTGGACATCGCGCGGGGACACGTTCACGGCGACCGGCACGAACAGCCCCTGGGCGCGCCACTTCGCGACCTGCCCCAGCGCGGTCTCCAGCACGTATTCGGTGAGGTGCGGCATCAGCCCGGACGACTCGGCGATCGCTATGAACTCGTCCGGCGGCACCTTCCCCCGCTCCGGATGCACCCACCGCACCAACGCCTCGAGCCCCGCGACCTGCCCGTCGAAGCGGACCTTCGGCTGGTAGTGCAGCTCGACCTCCCGGGCGTCCAGCGCCCGCCGCAGATCGCCCAGCAGCCCCAGCCGGTCAGGGGTGTTGGAGTCCCGCTTGGACTCGTACGCCTCGACCCCCGTACGGTCCCGCTTGGCCTGGTACATCGCCACGTCCGCCCGCCGCAACAGCCCCTCCGCGTCGTCCGCGTGGTCGGGAAAGACGGCGACTCCCGCACTCGCCTCCAGGACGAGGGTGAGTCCGTCGAGGTCGAGCGGGGAGCTGAGGGCGGCGACGAGGGCGCGGGCGACGCGGGTCGCGGACGTCGTGGAGTCGGCGACGGGCAGTAAGACGGCGAACTCGTCACCGCCGAGCCGCGCGGCCTCCGCCCCGCGCGGCAGGGCGAGTCTGAGCCGGTCGGCTATCTGCAGCAGCAGCCGGTCACCGGCGAGATGACCGAGGGTGTCGTTGACCGACCGGAACCGGTCCAGGTCGATCAGCATGAGCGCGGCACGGGCGCCGATCCGCTCGGCGTCGTCCAGCGCGGTCCAGATGCGTTCCAGCAGCCACTGCCGGTTGGGCAGTCCGGTCAGCGGATCGCGCAGCTGCTCCTCGGCCCGCGCGCGGGCTATCCACAGGGTGGAGTCGAGGGCGATCAGCGGAATGGAGAAGAGCGGCAGCAGCACCGGCTTGGCGACCGCGACCACACACACCAGGGGCGCTATACCGAGCAGGGCGACCGCTACGAGCCCCTGCCGGGCCAGAGCGGTACGGGCCACGGTCGGCAGTCCCGCGCGAGGGGTGTGCAGATACCAGAGCAGCGTGCGCGTGACCACGAGGTACGTGGCGGCGACCAGCACCACTCCCGGCGCGGTGTACAGCGTCCAGGTGTCCGGAGCCGACGGCGACTCGACGGACGGCACCCGGCCGAACGCGGCCAGCACCAGCGCACCGGCGCCGATGCCGAGCAGGTCCACCGCGCCGTGCAGCACGCCCTGCCGCCAGCGGCCCCGCCGGGCCATGCCGACCAGCACGACGACGGTGAGGCTGATCATCCCGGCCGCGACCCAGCCGTAGAGCAGCAGCACGGCGAGGGTGAGGGCGGCACCCGAGCCGGTGCCCCCCCACCAGCGGGAGCGGCCCAGCATCACCAGATGGCCGACGATGATTCCGGTCAGCACGGCCAGGGACCAGCCGACGGCCCCGGACGGGAAGAGCGCGTGCCCTCCGGTGAACGCCCGCAGGAAGCCGGCGCCCAGCACGAAACCGGCGGCGGCGACGACCGCCGTGGGCAACGCGGGCCAGGACGGGTGCCGTTCCGTGTCCGCATCGGACAGCCCGGCCGGCCCGGGACCGTGCCCGGCGACCGGCTGCCCGGCCCCGCGCGCATCCACCCCGCGCACGTCCGCGGTACGCGCCCCGGTGCGCCCCATTGCGCCCGGTCGCCCCGCGGGCCGCCCGTCCTCACGGCCGCGCAGCCATGCGACCGCCATGCGGCGCAGGCGCGGCCGTGAGCCCGGGGCGGCGCTCTCGGTCGGTTCCATTCCCGTCCCTTTCCCAGCCGGCGGTGCCCACGCCACGCGGCCCGATGCCCGACGACCCTCAGCGGCTCCGCGGTGGAAAGCCCTTACCCCGGATCCCTCACGAGTACGGGGTTGCCCCGACCGCAGCTGGGCACGGCAGGCGCACATCTCAACAGTAGGCCGCACAGGGCCCGTACGGGCACCGGTCGCCGACGGTTGCCCGAATGCGCCCCTGCCACCCGTATGCATCTGATATGCACCGATCGGCCGACCTTCAACCGCTACTCCTCGGCCGAAAGAGCGACGTCCGCCGCGGCCTCTGGGCCTTGTCCGAGGAGGACGGCGAAGCCGTCCTCGTTCAGAACCGGCACCTTGAGCTGCATCGCCTTGTCATATTTCGTCCCGGGATTGTCACCCACAACGACGAACGACGTCTTCTTGGAGACGGATCCGGTCACCTTCGCCCCCTGGCTCTGCAGCGCCTCCTTCGCGCCGTCCCGGGTGAAGTTCTCCAGGGTTCCGGTCACCACGACGGTGAGCCCTTCCAGCGGACGCGGCCCTTCGTCCTCCCCCGCCCCCTCGTCCTCCATGCGGACACCGGCCGCCTTCCACTTGCGGATGATCTCGCGGTGCCAGTCCTCGGCGAACCACTCCTTCACGGAGGCGGCGATGGTCTCGCCGACCCCCTGGGTCTCCGCCAGCTCCTTCTCGGTGGCCTGCTCGATGCGGTCGACGGAGCGGAACTCACGGGCCAGCGCCTCCGCCGCGACCGGACCGACATGACGGATCGACAGACCGGTCAGCACGCGCGCCAGCGGACGCTCCTTGGCCGCCGCGATGTTCGCCAGCATCGCGACCGCGTTCTTCCTCGGCTCGCCCACCTGGTTGGCGAAGACGGTGGCGGTCTTCTCCTCTCCGGTCTCCGGGTCCCGCTTGGGCAGACCGCTGTCCTGGTCGAGGACGTACGCCTTGATGGGCAGCAGCTGTTCGACGGTGAGGTCGAACAGGTCCCCTTCGTCCTTCAGCGGCGGGTCCTCCGGCTCCAGCGGCCTGGTCAGCGCCGCCGCGGCGACGTACCCGAAGTGCTCGATGTCCAGCGCCTTGCGCCCGGCGAGGTAGAACAGCCGCTCCCGCAACTGGGCCGGGCACGTACGGGCGTTGGGGCAGCGCAGGTCGACGTCGCCCTCCTTCATCGCCTTCAGCGGCGTACCGCACTCCGGGCACTCGGACGGCATCACGAACTCGCGCTCGCTGCCGTCCCGTTTGTCGACGACCGGACCGAGGATCTCGGGGATCACGTCACCGGCCTTGCGCAGCACCACCGTGTCGCCGATGAGGACGCCCTTGGCCTTGACCACGTCCTGGTTGTGCAGGGTGGCGAACTCGACCTCGGAGCCGGCCACCGTCTTCGGCTCGACCTGCGCGTACGGCGTGACCCTGCCCGTACGTCCCACCCCCACGCGGATGTCGACCAGCTTGGTGTTGACCTCCTCGGGCGCGTACTTGTACGCGATGGCCCAGCGCGGGGCGCGCGAGGTGGTGCCGAGACGGCCCTGCAGGGAGATCTCGTCGAGCTTGACGACGACCCCGTCGATCTCGTGCGCCACTGAGTGCCGGTTCTCGCCGTAGTGGGCGATGAACTCCCGTACGCCGGCGAGGTCGTCGACGACCCTGTTGTGCCCGGAGGTGGGCAGGCCCCAGCTCTTGAGCAGGTCGTAGCCCTGGGAGAGGCGGGTCATGCCCTTGTAGCCCTCCAGGACACCGATGCCGTGCACCACCATGTGCAGCGGGCGGGAGGCGGTGACCCGGGGGTCCTTCTGGCGCAGCGAACCGGCCGCCGCGTTGCGCGGGTTGGCGAAGGGCTTGTCGCCGGCCGCGTTCAGCCGCGCGTTGAGCTCCTGGAACTTCTCCATCGGGAAGTAGACCTCGCCCCGGATCTCCACCAGGTCCGGAACCTCGTCGCCCTTCAGCCGGTCCGGGATCTCCGCGATAGTGCGCACGTTGGGCGTGATGTCCTCACCCGTGCGGCCGTCGCCGCGGGTCGCCGCGCGGACGAGCCGGCCCTTCTGGTACGTCAGGTTCACCGCGAGGCCGTCGACCTTCAGCTCGCACAGGAAGTGGTACGTCTGCGTGCCCAGTTCCCGGTGGATGCGCTCCACCCACGCGGCGAGGTCGTCGTCGTTGAACGTGTTGTCGAGGGAGAGCATGCGCGAGACGTGCCGCACGGAGGTGAACTCCGTCTCGTACGCCCCGGCGACCTTCTGGGTCGGCGAGTCCGGGGTGCGCAGCTCCGGGTGCTCCTCCTCCAGCGCCTCCAACTCGCGCAGCAGCCGGTCGAAGTCGGCGTCGCTGATGACGGGGGCGTCGTTCACGTAGTACCGGAAGCGGTGCTCCTCGATCTGCTCAGCGAGCCTGGCGTGCTTCTCCCGTGCCTCGGCGGGCACGCTCGTCGTCTCCGCTTGCTTGTCGCCGGCCACCGTGTGTCCTCCCGTCACTCTGGGTTGTCCGCGAGGGATCTCGCCGCCAGGACGCAATGGGCGAGGGCCCTGCGCGCGTACTCCGGGGAAGCTCCCGCGAGTCCGCATGCCGGAGTGAGCGTGACCACCTCCGGGAGGAGTCCCGGCCGCAGCCCCAGCCTGCGCCAGAGCGTCCTGACACCCATGACGCTACCCGCAGGGTCCGACAACGGGCCGTCCGTGCCCGGGACGACACCGGCGAACAGCCGGGTCCCGCTCTCCACCGCTTCCCCGATCACCTCGTCGTCACGCTCGGTGAGAAGGGAGAAGTCGAAGGAGATCGCCGCCGCACCCGCCCGGCGCAGCAGGGCGAACGGGACGTCCGGTGCGCACGAGTGGACCACGACGGGCCCGCCGTCGTGCACCCCGACGACATCCCGCAGCGTGGCTTCGACGATCTGCCGGTCCACCGCGCGGTGGGTGCGGTAGCCGCTGGCGGTCCTCACCTGTCCGCGCAGTACGGCGGTGAGGGAGGGCTCGTCGAGCTGGAGGACGAGCTGCGCGCCGGGTACGCGCCGCCGCACCTCGGCGAGGTGGAGGCGCAGTCCCTCGGCGAGGGAGGCGGCGAGGTCGCGGCAGGCTCCGGGGTCGGAGAGGGCGGCCTCGCCGCCTCGCAGCTCAAGTGCGGCGGCGAGCGTCCACGGGCCGACCGCCTGGACCTTCAGGAGCCCCTGGTGGTCCTGGGTGAACTCCTCCAGCGCGTCGAGGTCCTCGCCGAGCCAGGAGCGGGCGCGCCTGGTGTCGCGGCCCGGACGGTCGCCGATGCGCCAACCGCTGGGCTCGACGCGGGCGTAGAGCTCGACGAGCAGGCCGGCGGTGCGGCCGATCATGTCCGCGCCGGGGCCGCGGGCGGGGAGCTCGGGGAGGTGGGGGAAGGTCTCGAAGCTGCCGGTGACCGTTCTGGCGGCCTCTCGGGCGTCCCCGCCCGGCATGGAGCCGATGCCGGTGGCGGGGCCGAAGCTGAACTGGCTGTTTTCGCTCACTCGTAGAGCGTACGGAGGTTTTCCGCCCCCGCCGCCCCTACCCGTCCCGTACCCGGGGCCTCCGCCCCCGGGCCCCGCTCCTCAAACGCCGGAGGGGCTGAATGACGCCGGAGGGGCCGGAGCGGAGCCGGACGGGCCAGTGGGTGTCACCCGGGATGTGGTTACCGCCCCGGTCGGACCGTCAGGTCGTTGACCTCCGCGTCCGTCGGCAGGTCCAGGGCCATCACGATCGTCGTGGCGACCGACTCGGGGTCGATCCACCGGGCCGGGTCGTACTCCTTGCCCTCCTGCTGGTGGACCTTGGCCTGCATGGGGCCGGCCGTACGGCCGGGGTAGACCGACGTCACGCGGACGCCGTTGCCGTGCTCCTCGTGGCGCAGGGAGTCGGCGAGGGCCTTGAGGCCGTGCTTGGAGGCCGCGTACGCGGACCAGCCGGCGTGGGCGGCCAGGCCGGCGCCGGAGTTGACGAAGACCACGTGGCCGCGGCTCGTGCGGAGCTGGGGCAGGAAGTGGCGGGTCAGCTCGGCGGGGGCGATCAGGTTGACGTTGAGCTGGTGCCGCCAGGTCTTCGGGGTCAGCTCGCCGACCGGACCGAGGTCGACCACACCGGCGATGTGGAGGAGGGAGTCCACCCGGCCCGGGAGCGACTGGTGGGAGAAGGCCCAGGAGAGCTTGTCCGGGTCCGCCAGGTCGCCGACGAGGGTGCGGGCGCCGGGGAACTCGGCCGCCAGCTCCTTCGCCCGGCCCGCGTCGCGCGCGTGCAGTACGAGTTCGTCCCCGCGCGCGTGCAGGCGGCGGGCGACGGCCGCGCCGATGCCGGAGCCCGCTCCGGTGATCACATGTGTAGCCATGCCCGCCATGCTCGCATCACCAGGCGGTCACTCCGCGCCCAGGCTCTCCTCCAGGTACGCCAGCGCGCCCACCGGCTCCTCGGCGAAGAACACCAGGTCGGTCAGCGGACGGGGCAGGAAGCCCTCGTCCTCCATACGGCGGAACTGCTCCTTGAGGCCGTCGTAGAAGCCCGCGGTGTTGAGCAGGACCACCGGCTTCTCGGTGTGCCCGTGCTTCTTCAGCTCCAGGATCTCGGTCGCCTCGTCGAGGGTGCCGGTGCCACCGACCATGACGACCACCGCGTCGGCCTTCTCCAGCAGCAGGCGCTTGCGCTCGGCGAGGTCACGCGCGATCACCATCTCGTCGACGCCGTCGCGCGCCTTCGCCGCGAGGAACTCCACGGAGACGCCGAGGAGCCGCCCGCCCGCCTCCTCCACGCCGTCGGCGACGACCTTCATCAGGCCGACGTCCGAACCGCCCCACACCAGCGTGTGCCCGCCCTTGCCGAGCAGTCGCGCGAACTCCCGCGCGGGGCGTGTGTAGCGTTCGTCGAGGTCGGCGGCGGAGAGGAAGACGCAGATGTTCACGGCCCCACAGTACGGGCCCGCTCCGACATCGCGGTCAGCCGCATCCTGGACTGCCGGTGCGGCAGTTCCTCCCAGTCGTCCATGAACCGGGCCGCCAGACCGTACGCGGCGGCCAGGTCCACGAGCGTCTCCGTCCGGTAGTAGAAGTCCTCGTGCAGCACCTGGTGCTCCTCGCCCTCCGTGCGGTCGAAGGTGAAGTCGAAGAACCCGCCGGGTGCGAGCACCCTCCCGACGTGCGCGAAGCACTCCTCGATGACGTGGCGGGGCGAGTGCGAGAAGACGCTGTGCGCGTGGACGACGTCGAAGTGCCCGTCGGGCAGGAAGGCGAGGGCGAGGTCGTTCGCGAGCGCCAGGTACGGCAGCTTGGCCTGGAGTCCGTCGCGTACGAGGGTGTCCTGGGCGGCGAGCAGGATGTGCGGCGAGATGTCGATGCCGTAGTAGTGCCCGGGTTCCAGGTGGTCGATGAAGAGGCGTCCCGCGCGGAGGTTGCCGCAGCCGATCTCCAGCATCCGGTGGTGCGGCTCCAGGCCGTGCCGCACCAGGTAGTCGAACTGCATCCGGCCGATGCGCGCCCACTGCTCGCGCGAGGGATTGTGGCCGACCGCCGCCTCGGCGCTGCGGGCCGCGTCGGAGGCCATCACCGCGCGGTAGTAGGCGATGTGGTCGCGGTTGCGCAGCCGCAGCCAGGTGTCGCGCAGCGCGCGCCGCGCGTGGGCGGGGACGCGCCGCGGGTGACGCAGGGCGTAGCCGGCCCGGTGGGCGAGGGTGCCGCGGTTCCGGCCGGTGTCCTCGGCTCCCATGGTTGCCTCCTGCGGATCCTCCTCGGGAAGAAGTCCGCTTCAGCGTGCGCTGTACTCGCGGAGTCGGCTACCCGAGGAGGGACGATCGTGACCACAGGCCACCACATCACCATCGAGGCCAGTGACCGGCACGTGCGCGTGGTGCGCGGCGGGCAGGTGCTGGCGGAGAGCGACGGGGCGCTGCTGCTGAAGGAGACGGGTTGTCCGGACCGGTACTACATCCCGCCGGCGGACGTACGGCTCGACCTGCTGACGCCCTCCGGGACGCACACGCACTGCCCCTTCAAGGGCACCGCGTCCTACTGGTCGCTGCCGGACGCGGCGGATCTGGTCTGGGCGTACCCGGAGCCGAAGCCGGACGTCGCGCGGATCAAGGACCACCTCTGCTTCTACGAGGTGGAAGTCGGCTGATCAGGTAAACGGGTTGTGATGGGCGAACGCGCCGCCCGCCTCACCGATGATTGCCGCCCCGTGCGGCAGTCTGGGGTGACATGGACAGGAACATCTCTTCGCGTGACGGCACCTCCCTGGCGTACGAGAGCGCCGGGCGGGGTGCCACGATCGTTCTCGTCAGTGGCGCGATGTCGACGGGCGGCACGGTGGCGCCGCTCGCGGCTCCCCTCTCGGAGCGGTTCCGGGTGGTCGTGTACGACCGCCGGGGCCGGGGCGGCAGCGGGGACACGGCGCCGTACGCGGTGGAGCGCGAGGTCGAGGACCTGGCGGCGCTGATCGAGGCGGTGGGCGGCGGGGCCGCGCTGTACGGCGTCTCCTCGGGCGGCGCGCTGGCGCTCAGGGCGGCGGCGAGCGGACTGCCGGTGCACCACGTCGCCGTGTACGAGACGCCGTACGCGACGTCGGCCGACGACCTGGAGGAACGCGCGCGCTACACCGAGCGGCTGACGGCGGCGCTCGCCGAGGGGCGGCGCGGGGACGCGGTGGAGCTCTTCCTGCGGCTGACCGGCCTCGGCGAGGAGGTCATCCGGAGCGCACGGCAGTCACCGATGTGGGCCGGGATGGAGTCCCTCGCACCGAGCCTCGCGTACGACGACGCCGTGATGGGCGACGGGAGCGTGCCGCGCGAGCTGCTGGCGTCGATCCGGGTGCCGGTGCTGTCGATCGCGGGCGACGCGAGCCCGGCGTGGATGCGCGAGGCCGCGCGGGCGATCGCGGAGTCCGTCCCCCGGGGCACGTACCGCACCCTGGAGGGCCAGACCCACATGGTCGAACCGGACGTCCTGGCACCGGTCCTGGCGGAGTTCTTCACGCGGTGAGCGCCCCGCCGGGCCCGGAGGAGGGCCTTCAGGCCACGCCGGCCGTCGCCCGTACGGTCGAGGCGATCGTCGCCGAGCCGACCACGCGGGTGCCGTCGTACAGGACGATCGCCTGGCCGGGGGCGACGCCGCGGACGGGCTCGGTGAACGACACTTCGAGGGATCCGTCGACGAGTTCCGCCGTCACCTCCGTCTCGCCGCCGTGGGCGCGCAGCTGGGCCGTGTAGGTGCCGGGGCCGGACGGGGCGGCGCCGCACCAGCGGGGCTTGACCGCGGTGAGGGCGGTGACGTCGAGGGCCGCCGCGGGGCCGACGGTGACGGTGTTGGTCACCGGGGAGATGTCGAGGACGTAGCGGGGCTTGCCGTCGGGGGCGGGGGTGCCGATCCGCAGGCCCTTGCGCTGGCCGATGGTGAAGCCGTACGCGCCCTCGTGGCTGCCGATCCTGGTGCCGGACTCGTCGACGATGTCGCCCTCGGCCTTGCCGAGGCGGCTCGCGAGGAAGCCCTGGGTGTCGCCGTCGGCGATGAAGCAGATGTCGTGCGAGTCGGGCTTCTTGGCCACCGCGAGTCCCCTGCGCTCGGCCTCCGCGCGGATCTCCTCCTTGGTGGTGACCGTGTCACCGAGGGGGAACATCGCGTGGGCGAGCTGGCGGTCGTCGAGCACGCCGAGGACGTAGCTCTGGTCCTTGGCCATGTCGGAGGCGCGGTGCAGTTCGCGGGTGCCGTCCTCGCGGAGGATCACCTGGGCGTAGTGGCCGGTGCAGACCGCGTCGAAGCCGAGGGCGAGCGCCTTGTCCAGCAGCGCGGCGAACTTGATCTTCTCGTTGCAGCGCAGGCACGGGTTGGGGGTGCGGCCGGCCTCGTACTCGGCGACGAAGTCCTCGACGACGTCCTCGCGGAAGCGGTCGGCGAGGTCCCACACGTAGAACGGGATGCCGATGACGTCGGCGGCGCGGCGGGCGTCGCGCGAGTCCTCGATGGTGCAACAGCCGCGCGCGCCGGTACGGAACGACTGCGGGTTCGCGGAGAGCGCGAGGTGGACGCCGGTCACGTCGTGGCCCGCTTCGGCCGCGCGGGCGGCGGCGACGGCGGAATCGACTCCGCCGGACATGGCGGCCAGGACGCGGAGGGGGCGGGAGCGCTGCGAGGTCTCAGTCATAACCCCTCCAGGGTAAGGGGGCTCGGGAACCACAGCCGTCGAATATGCGTTCACGATCACATGGGGGCACGAAAAGCATCCGAGGACGGGGACCGGCGCATAGGGCGGCGGGCCCTGATCGTGGGCGGGGTGGCGGCCGCGGCGGGCACGGCAGTGCTGGCGCGGGACGAGCTGGCGCGGCTGTGGTGGCGCATACCGGGCGTCGAGAAGCCGCGCGAGCAGGGCGTGGTGGACTACGCGGGCGCCCGCTGGGTGGCGGCCTCGGACGCCAACTGGCGCCGGGCGGACCGGCCGGACGACTTCGGCGTCGACATGGTGATCGTCCATGTCACCCAGGGCAGCTTCGACAGCGCGGTACAGGCGTTCCGGAACCCGGAACACCAGGCCGCCTCGCACTACATCGTGGGCCAGGACGGTCGCGTCACCCAGATGATCCGCGAGCTGGACGTGGCGTACCACGCGGGCAACCGCGACTACAACGAGCGCAGTGTCGGCATCGAGCACGAGGGCTTCGTGGACCGCCCCGAGGACTTCACGGACGAGATGTACGAGGCCTCGGCCCGCCTCACGGCCCGCATATGCGCCCGCTACGACATACCGGTCGACCGCGAGCACATCATCGGCCACGTCGAGGTCCCGGGCACGGACCACACCGACCCGGGCCCCCACTGGGACTGGGACCGCTACATGAAGCTGGTCCGCCGGGCCCGTACGGCGCGGGCGGACACCGGCCCCTCCGGCTCCCCGTCGGCCACGGCCGGCTAGGTCAGTCCCGCCGCGCGGGCGCGTTCCACCGCCGGCCCGATGGCCTTGGCCACGGCCTCCACGTCGGCTTCCGTGGAGGTGTGCCCCAGGGAGAAGCGGAGGGTGCCGCGGGCCAGGTCGGGGTCGGTGCCGGTGGCCAGGAGGACGTGGCTGGGCTGGGCGACGCCGGCGGTGCAGGCGGACCCGGTGGAGCACTCGATGCCCTGCGCGTCCAGCAGGAGCAGCAGGGAGTCGCCCTCGCAGCCGGGGAAGGTGAAGTGCGCGTTGGCCGGAAGGCGTCCCCCGGGGGCGGGGTCGCCGCCGAGGATCGCGTCCGGGACGGCCTCGCGGACCGCGGCGACCAGGTCGTCGCGCAGCCGGCCGATCTCACGGGCGAACCACTCCTGCTGCTCGGCGGCGAGCCGCCCGGCCGCCGCGAAGGAGGCGACGGCGGGGACGTCGAGGGTGCCGGAGCGGACGTGGCGTTCCTGGCCGCCGCCGTGCAGGACGGGCACGGGGGTGTGCTCGCGGCCCAGGAGCAGCGCGCCGATGCCGTACGGCCCGCCGATCTTGTGGCCGGACACGGTCATCGCGGCGAGCCCCGACGCGGCGAAGTCCACCGGGACCTGGCCGAAGGCCTGGACCGCGTCGGAGTGCAGCGGCACGCCGAACTCGGCGGCGGTATCGGCGAGTTCGCGGACCGGCAGGATCGTCCCGATCTCGTTGTTGGCCCACATGACCGTGGCGAGGGCGACGTCGTCGGGGTTGCGGGCGATGGCCTCGCGCAGGGTGTCCGGGTGGACCCGGCCGTGGGGGTCGACCGGCAGGTACTCGACGGTGGCGCCCTCGTGCTCGCCGAGCCAGTGGACGGCGTCGAGGACGGCGTGGTGCTCGACGGGGCTGGCGAGGACCCGGGTGCGGGCCGGGTCCGCGTCGTGGCGGGACCAGTAGAGCCCCTTCACGGCGAGGTTGTCGGCCTCGGTTCCGCCGGAGGTGAAGACGATCTCGCTGGGCCGGGCGCCGAGGGCCTCGGCGAGGGTTTCGCGGGCCTCCTCGACGGTGCGCCGGGCTCGGCGGCCGGCCGCGTGGAGGGAGGAGGCGTTGCCGGTGACGCCCAGGTGCGCGGCGAGTGCCTCGACTGCCTCGGGAAGCATCGGGGTGGTCGCGGCGTGGTCGAGGTAAGCCATGGTGGGGCCGATTCTACGGGGCCCCGTGCACCGGCCACGGATCACGGTCGGCCGGGATGCGGCTCCCGCTCAGAAGTTCCACGAGACCGTGTTGTCCGCCTGCATGAACGCGGCGAGGACGAGGAGGTCGGCGACGCCGAGTCCGAGCCCCAGGAAGGCACGGCCGCGTCGGGTGGTGCCCCGCCACAGCGCCACGGACGCCAGCACGATGGCGGTCGGGCCGAGGAAGACGTTGAGGACGAGCAGGCCCAGCAGGCCCAGGACGAAGGACGCGACGGCCATGCCGTCGACGTCACGGAGACCGGTGCGCCGGGCGGCCGGTGCGGTCAGGTGCATGGTGATCGGCTCCCACGGTCGGAGGGACGGGGTTCGAACGGCCCGGTGCGGGTCAGTGCGCCGAGCTGCCGCGTCCGCGGCCGTGGCGCTCGCGCAGGGCGAAGACGCCGAGCCATACGACGATGACGGCACCCGCGACGACGGAGAAGGAGAGCGGGGCGTGGGCGACGGTGCCCAGGGCGACGCCCAGCAGCATCAGCGCGGCGACGAGGAACAGCATGAGTGGATCCCCCAGATCGGTGAACGGTTGTAGTTACAGTTGTTCACTGAGTTCCCAGCCTAGCGGGGTCCATGGCTTTCCCATGGCGGAGAACAGTTGTTGACTGCATGGCATGAGTCACACATTCGGCGTCCGGCAGGCCCAGAAGCAGAGGACACGGCGGGCGCTGCTCGACGCGGCACTGGAGCTGCTCGAGGAGCAGAGCCTGAGCAGCCTGGGACTGCGCGAGGTCACCCGCGCGGCGGGGATCGCGCCGACCGCCTTCTACCGGCACTTCCGTTCCGTCGAGGATCTGGGGGTGGCACTGGTCGAGGAGGCCTTGGGCAGTCTGCACCCGATGATCCGGACGATCGTGTCCACGACCGGCGACGGCGAGGAGCGCATCGCGCGGGCCATCGGACTGATCGCCGGCCATGTCGACGCGCATCCCGCGCACGTGCGGTTCATCGCCCGGGAGCGGCACGGCGGGGTGCAGTCGGTGCGGGAGGCGATACGGGATCAGCTGGCGTTGTTCGCCGTGGAGGTGGGGGAGGCGCTGGCGGAGGATCCGGTGTCCGCGGGGTGGGGCGAGGAGGATCTGATGATGCTGGCTCAGCTGTACGTGGATCAGATGCTCGGCACCGCTTCGCTGTTCCTGGAGACGCCGGCGAGGGGGGCGGGGGCTCGGGAGCAGGAGCGGGAGCGGGTGTTTCGGACGGCGGCGCGCCGGATGCGGTTGATCGGCATCGGGCGTGCGCACTGGCTGGAGGGGGCGGGTGGGGGTGGGTGAGGGTTTTCGCCCCCGCCGCCCCTACCCGTCCCGTACCCGGGGGCTCTGCCCCGGCCCCCCTTCGGCCCTGAACGGGCTTTGTCCTCGGACGCCGGACGGGCCGGCTGGTGCCGGGCGGGGTGATGAGGGTCAGGTCAGGCGGGCGCGGGCCAGTTGGCGGGACTGGGCCACCAGGCGGTCGGTGCTGTCCCAGACCTCGGCGTCCTCCTCCAGGAAGCCGCCGGCGAGGTTGCGGGTGGTGATCGAGACGCGCAGCGGGCCCGGAGCCGGGCGGCAGCGGACGTGGACGGTCAGCTCCACCGTCGGGACCCAGCCGGACAGACCCAGCTCGAAGGCGGTCGGCGGCAGGGCGTCCACCGCGAGGAGCAGCGAGAGCGGGTCGGGGTCCCGGCCGTCGGCGAGACCGAACCAGGCCCGCATCTCCCCCTTGCCGGAGGGCTGCCCGAGCGCCCATCCCAGGGTCGAGGGGTCGAGCTTGAGCATCAGGCGGTCGGCGATGGCGGAGCTGCCGTCGACCGGGTTGGGGCCGTCCTCCGGGCCGAAGCACTGTTCCATCGGCGGTATCGCCGGCGGCTCGGCCGTCGTACGGACGTCGTCGGGGAGGGAGTCCAGATCGCCGTAGGAGGCGAGGACGCGGATGCGCTCCACCTCGTCGCCCTGCTCGTCGAACTGGAACAGGGATGCCTGACCGGTCGACAGGGTCCGTCCGGTGCGCACGGTCTCGGTGCGGACGACCGCCGGGCCCGGCTGGGAGGCGGTCAGATAGTGCGCGGAGACGGTGAACGGGTCGGCGTGCGGCAGGGCGTCCGCGAGCGCGCGGCCCAGGACGGCCAGCAGATAGCCGCCGTTGACGGCGTTGATGATCGTCCAGCCGGCGGAGAGGTCGATGTCGTAGACGCCGGGCGCGCGCGGGGTGACCGCGGTGTCGCGGTCGAACTCACTGGCGCCGACGGCGGCCCGGGTGGGCTGGGCGGTGGCTGCTTCTGGCATGGCTGAACAGTACAAGAAGACAATACTAAGCGGTAGCTTTGTCCGTGCGCCCCGGAGAACTACTCCTCCTGGACCGTCGAACGGCGGTGCCACGCGCGAGGAGCCCGCCAGTGGTAGCGCATCGCGAGCAGCCGCAGCACGAAGGCCGTGACCACGGCGAGGCCGCTGGTCCCCGCGTTCAGCGCGTCGTAGCGGAGGCACAGCGCGGTCAGGGCGGCGCCGACGACGGCCGGGACGGCGTACAGGTCGCGGTCCCAGCGCAGCAGCGACGGCACCTCGTTGGCGAGTACGTCGCGCAGCACACCGCCGCCGACCGCGGTCGCCAGACCCAGACAGGCGGAGGCGGTCAGGCCGAGGCCGTAGTCGTACGCCTTGGTCGTGCCGACGACGCAGAACAGGCCGAGGCCGGCCGCGTCGAACACGTTGACGCCGGTCTGGATGCGCTCCACGTGCGGGTGGAGGAAGAACACCAGAACCGTGGCGAGCAGCGGGGTGACGAAGTACCCCAGGTCGGTGAAGGCGGCGGGCGGTACGGCGCCGATGACCAGGTCGCGGAAGAGTCCGCCGCCGAGCGCGGTGACCTCGGCGAGTACGGCGATGCCGAAGACGTCGAAGTTCTTGCGGACGGCCAGCAGGGCGCCGGAGATCGCGAAGACGAAGATGCCGATCAGGTCGAGCGTGTGCAGGACGGACGGACTGAACAGTTGCTGGAGCACCCATACATTCTCACCCAACAAGAACCCCTCGCCTTGCAAAGCAAGGCGAGGGGTGGTGTGAACTTGCTGTCCGCAAACCGTTCAGCGGAGCCGTACGAGGCCCCGGGAAGTACGGCGGTCCGTCAGCCGGTCTTGCCCTGATCCTTGTCGGACGCGTCCGGCCCCGCGGCGTCGAGGTCCTTCGCGACGGCGTCGGCCGTCCGGTCGCCCGGGGCCTCGGCCGCCGACGGCACCTTCTCCTTGACCGCCGCGGCGTCCGGTTTGGTCGTCGAGTCGGCCGGCAGGAGTGCGGCGGGGACCTCCGCCTCGTCCTCGGTCCGCTCGACCACCACGTCTTCGGTCTCCGTGACGGCCTCGATGCCGGTGGGCCGGGTCAGCGCCAGCTTCCCCGACTCGATCTCCTCGGCGAAGTGGCACGCCACCCGGTGGCCGCCGCCGACGTCCCGCAGCTCCGGCCGCTCGGTCGCGCACCGCTCGGCCTGCGCCCACGGGCAGCGCGTGTGGAAACGGCAGCCGCTGGGCGGGTTCGCCGGGGAGGGCAGGTCGCCGGTGAGCAGGATGCGCTCGCGCTTGTCCTCCACCTCCGGGTCCGGCACCGGCACCGCCGACATCAGGGCCTTGGTGTACGGGTGCTTCGGCTCGGCGTACAGCGCGTCGCTGGGCGCCTCCTCGACCAGCGAGCCCAGGTACATCACGCCGATCGTGTCGGAGATGTGCCGGACCACGGCGAGGTCGTGGGCGATCACCACGTAGGTCAGGCCGAGCTCCTCCTGGAGCTCGTCCAGCAGGTTGATGACCTGGGCCTGGACCGACACGTCGAGCGCGGAGACCGGCTCGTCGCAGATGATCACGTCCGGTTCGAGGACGAGGGCGCGGGCGATGCCGATGCGCTGGCGCTGGCCGCCGGAGAACTCGTGCGGGTAGCGGGAGAGCGCGTTGGAGGGCAGGCCGACCTTGTCCAGGATCGACTTGATCTTCTCCCGGCGCTCCTCCTGGTCCTTGCCGATGCCGTGGGCGACCATGCCCTCGGACAGGATCGACTCGATGTTCTGCCGGGGGTTGAGCGAGCCCAGCGGGTCCTGGAAGACCATCTGGAGCCGGCGCCGGAAGCGGCGCATCTCCTCGCCGGGCAGCTTCGCCAGGTCGGTGCCGTCGAGGACGACGGAACCCTCGGTGATGTCCACCAGCCGCAGCACGGACCGCCCGAGGGTGGTCTTGCCGCAGCCGGACTCGCCGACCAGACCGTAGGTCTCGCCGGCCTCGACCTTCAGGGACACCCCGTCCACGGCGTAGACGTGACCGACCGTGCGGTCGACGAAGATGCCCTTCTTGATGGGGAAGTGGACCTTGACGCCGTCCAGTTCGAGCAGGCTCATGCGGTGACCTCCTCGGCCTTCGCGTCGTCGAGTACGGGGTTGACGCACCGCACCTGGTGGCCGGCCGCGCGCGGCTCGGTGAGCTGCGGAGGGCCGGTCAGGCAGCCCATCTCGTACCGGTCGCAGCGGGGTGCGAAGGCGCAGCCGTCGGCCCAGGCGATGCGGTCGTTGATGGAGCCCCGGATGGGGGTGAGGGGTTCGCCCCGGGGAGCGTCCAGACGCGGGATGGAGCCCAGCAGTCCGTGCGCGTAGGGGTGGGTCGGGTGGCCGAACAGCTCGCGGCGCCCGGCGGACTCGACGGTCTTGCCCGCGTAGAGCACGTTGACCTGGTCGCAGAGGCCGGCGACCACGCCGAGGTCGTGGGTGATCATCAGCAGGGCGGTGCCCTCCTGGTCCACCAGTTCCTTGAGCAGTTCCAGGATCTGCGCCTGGATCGTCACGTCGAGGGCCGTGGTGGGCTCGTCGGCGATGAGCATGCGGGGGGCGCAGGCCACCGCCATGGCGATCAGTGCGCGCTGGCGCATACCGCCGGAGAGCTGGTGCGGGTACTCCTTGAGCCGCCGGGTCGGGTCGGGGATGCCGACCCGGTCCAGCAGGTGGGCGGCCTCCTTGCGGGCGGCCTCGCCCTTCAGTCCGCGGTGGCGTTCCAGGATCTCGGTGACCTGCACGCCGATCGGTACGACCGGGTTGAGCGAGGACAGCGGGTCCTGGAAGATCATCGCCATTTCGCTGCCGCGCAGGTCGCGGCGGGCGGACGGACTCATGGTGAACAGGTCCGTGCCGTCGAACTCGGCGCGGCCGCCGATGGTGACGCCCTTGTGGGGCAGCAGGCCCATCAGGGCCAGGGAGGTGACGGACTTACCGCAGCCGGACTCGCCGACCAGGCCCACGACCTGGCCCTGGTCGACCTCGAAGGAGACGCCGTCGACCGCCCGGGACTCCTTGCGGCCGCGGCCGCCGAAGGTGATGGTCAGTTCGTCGACAGTGAGCAGAGACATGGTGGTTCAGCCCCTCAGCTTCGGGTCGAGGGCTTCCCGCATGGCCTCGCCGAGGAGGGTGAAGCCGAGGGCGGTGATGATGATGCCGACGGCGGGGTAGACCGCCATCATCGGCGCGTTGTCGAAGAACCGCTGCGCCTGGGTGAGCATGACGCCCCACTCGGGGATGGCCGGGTCGGGGTTGCCGAGGCCCAGGTAGGACAGGGCGGCGGCCTCGATGATCGCGGTGGCCAGGGAGAGCGTGGCCTGCACGATCACCGGGCTGAGCGAGTTGGGGATGATCTGCGAGAGGACGATGCGCCGCTTGCGCACACCGAGGGACCTGGCCGCGAGCACGTACTCCGCACTGCCCTGGGCCAGCATGGAGCCGCGCAGCAGCCGGGCGAAGACAGGGATCTGCACGACACCCACGGCGATCATCACTGTGGTCAGCGACTGTCCCATGACGGCGGCGATGGACACGGCCAGCAGCAGCGAGGGCATCGCCAGCATGATGTCGATGAAGCGCATGACGACGGAGTCGACGCGCTTGCCGGTGTCACCGCCGAGGGTGGCGAAGGCGCCGGCGAGGCCGCCGATCAGGAAGCCGATGACCAGGCCGATCAGTGTGGCGACGACGCCGACGAGCAGCGTCTGGCGGGCACCGACCAGCATGCGGGAGAACATGTCCCGGCCGAGGTGGTCGAGGCCGAACCAGTTCTCGCCGCGCATGCCGACGAACTCGCCCCGGTTGGGGAAGACCTCGTTCCGCCAGGTCTGGGCGGTCGGGGAGTGCGGGGCGAGGTAGGGCCCGACGATCGCGAGGACGATGAACAGGGCGATGACGACCGCACCGATGATCGCCATCTTGCTGCGCTTGAGGCGTCGGAACGCCTCCCGCCACAGGCTGGCGCCGGTGCTGGTCTCCTTGGTCGCGGCCAGTTCCGCGAGGCGCTGGATCTTGTCGGTCTTGGTGGCGACACTCATGTCAGTGCACCCGCACTCTCGGGTCGATGAGGCTGTACGCCAGGTCCACCAGCAAGTTGATCAGGACGTATATCAGCGCGATGAACATGATGAAACCGACGAGCACGGGGTAGTCGCGACCGTCGATCGCGGTCCGGATGAAGGAGCCGATGCCTCCGAAGGAGAACACGGACTCGGTCAGGACCGCGCCGGACAGCAGGGAGCCCGTGAGCAGGCCGACCGCGGTCACCACGGGGAGCATCGCGTTGCGCAGCACGTGCCGGCTCCGGACGACGCTCCGCTTGAGGCCCTTGGCCTCGGCGGTGCGGACGTAGTCCTCGTCCTGCACTTCGAGAACGCTGGCTCGGGTCATGCGCACGATGACCGCGAGCGGGATGGAGGCCAGGGCGACGGAGGGCAGGATCAGGTGCATGATCGCGTCCCAGGAGGCGTCGAACTCCCCGGTGAGGATGCCGTCCAGGACGGCGAAGCCGGTCACGTCCGTGGCGTTGATGCCGGTGTCCTGACGTCCGTAGCTGGGGAAGAAACCGAGCTCGACGGCGAAGACGCCCTTGAGGATCAGAGCCAGGAAGAAGACCGGGATGCAGATCCCGATCAGCGATCCGGAGACCGCGCTGACGTCGAGCCAGCCGCCGCGGTTGCGGGCCGCGAAGTAGCCGAGCGGGACACCGACGACCACGGCGATGAGGATCGCGAGGAGGGACAGCTCCACGGTCGCGGGGAAGCGCAGGACGAACTCGTCCCACACCGGCTGACCGGTCTGGGTGGAGGTGCCCAGGTCGAGTTCGGCGATGCGCTTCAGGAAACGCCAGTACTGGACGTAGACGGGCTGGTCCAGCCCGAGCGCGCGGTTGATGCGCGCCACTTCGGCCTCGGTGGCCTTCTCCCCCAGGATCGCTGAGGCGGGTCCACCGGGCAGACGGTCGAGCCACAGGAAGAGCAGAACCGACAGGCCGAGCAGCGTGGGTATGAGCTGGAGCAGTCTTCGTACGACGAGACGCAGCACCCCGCATGCCCCTTTCTTACGTGATGTCTTACATGAATGGACCCGCCCGGTCGCCGAGTTGCGACGACCGGGCGGACCCCCCGTTTTGGTTTCCTACCGCTGTTCGCCTACTTGAAGGAGGTCTCGGCGAAGACTTCCTGGGTCAGCGGGGAGACGTTCGGCGGGTTCACGTTCTTGGCGAAGGCGATGGCCGGCGGGGAGGACGAGACCGGGACACCCGGGAGGTACTCCATGATGGCCTCGTTGGCCTTCTCGTACGCGGCGACGCGCTCCTCGGCCTTGCCCAGCTTCGAGCCGGCGTTCACGGCCTCGAAGACCTTCTTGTCCTTGAAGCCCCACTGCTTGTCGTACTCGGCGAACCAGGTGCCGATGAAGTTGTAGCCGTCGTTGAAGTCACCGGTCCAGCCGAGCATGTGCAGGTCGCAGGAGCCCGCCTCGGTGGCGTCCAGGTAGTCCGGGGCCCACTTCATGGCCTTCGGCGTGACGGTGATGCCGGCCTTCTCCAGGTCGGCCTTCATCAGCTCGAACAGGTCCTGCGGGGCAGGCATGTACGGGCGGGTGACCTCGGTCGGGTAGCAGAACTCGACCTTGAGCTTCTCCTCGCCGGCCTTCTTGAGGAGTCCCTTGGCCGCCGCGGTGTCGTACGGGTACTTCTTGACGTTCTTGGAGTAGCCCGCGATGGTGTCCGGCACGAACTGGTCGGCGACCTTGCCGCCCTCGGGCAGCTGGGTCTTGACCAGGTTCTCCTTGTCGATCGCCTGCGCGATCGCCTGGCGGACTTCCTTCTTCTTGAGGGCCTTGTTGGCCCCCTGGCTCATGCCCACGTAGAAGAGGTTGAAGACGCCACGGGTCGGGACGACGTAGCCCTCGTCCTCGAGGGTCTTGACGTCGGCCGGGGCGACGAGGTCGTAGCCGTCGATGTCACCGGCCTGGAGCGCCTGGCGGCGGCCCTCTTCGGTGTCGATGGTGCGGAAGACCAGGTTCTTGATCTTGGCCTTGTCGCCCCAGTAGTCGTCGAAGCGCTCAAGGGTGACTTCCTTGTTGCCCTTGTTCCACTTCGTGATCTTGTACGGGCCGGTGCCGGCGACCGTGCCGGCCTCCTGGCTGTACTTGGGGTAGGTGATGGCGTCGCCCTTGGCGGTCGCCTCTTCCTTCGCGTACGCCTGGAGGGCCTTCGGCGAGTGGATCGCCAGGGCCTGGAGGGAGAAGCCGCCGGGGAGGTTGGCGGAGGGCTTCTTGACCTCGATGACGGCGGTGTTCTCGTCCTTCGCGGTGCAGGACTTGTAGTTCGCCTCGGGCGTTTCCTTGTCCTCGTTCTTCGCGAAGCCGCCCATGATGGTCTGCCAGTAGTAGGAGACCGCGCTGGACTGGTAGGTGCCCGTCCAGTTGAACCAGTGGTCGTAGTTGGCGCAGACGGCCGCGGCGTTGAACGCCTCGCCGTCGTGGAACTTCACGCCCTTGCGGAGGTTGAAGGTCCAGACGGTGCCCTTGTCGTTGCTCGACCAGGTCTCGGCGAGGCCGCCGACCAGCTTGGTGCCGCCGGACTCGTGCTCGAGCAGGGCCTCGAACGCCTGACGCGTCACGCGGAAGGTTTCACCGTCGCTCGCGAGGGCAGGGTCCAGGGAACCGGGGTCACCTGCACCGGCGAACACGAAGGTGTCCTTCTTGCCGCTGCTTTCGTTGTCAGCGTCCCGTTCGCTGGAGCAGCCCGTGGCGATCAGACCGACCGCCACCGCGGCCGTGATCGCCCGAGCGCCTCGGGACTTGAATATGCGCATACTGGGGCCACTCCGGGTCCGCTATGTGGATGCATCTTGACCGGCCGAACACTACAGACGATCGCAGGGCGTCAGGAACAGTCCGGATAGCGGTGATACCTACCTGAGATCTGAACAGTTGACATAAGGGACTGTTCAGGCGTCCCTTCGTCAGGATTTAACCCGCCGGACACAGAACGACCTTCCCGACCGCCGCCCAGGTGACGCCGGACGCCGTGAAGAACGAGTGAAACCGCAGGTGACAGGCGGTCAACGGACTGTCGCTGAGTGCGCATGGCCGAAAATCTGGCGTGAAGCCGACGGTGTGCGGCGGGCGGTACGGACGCACCGACTCCGGTTCGCGCCCCTGTCCACTCCGTGGACGGTGACACCCCGTCAGTACGGTGACGTCCGGGCCGGTCAGCCCCGGTGCGCGGGCGGTCAGCCCCGGTGCGCGGGCGGTCAGCCCCGGTGCGCGGGCGGGTAGCCGTAGGCCGCGGCGGGGGACGCCGCGGCGCCGTGGGCCTCGCGGTCGTAGAACGGGCGGGAGTTGGCGCGCAGCCACATCGCGACCGGGTCGTGCCCGTCGGACATCGCGACGGTCGACACGGGCAGCCCGTCCGGGACCGCTCCGAGGGACTGCTGCATCATCGCGCGTACGGCGTCCACGGCGGGCGGGGAGGTGTCGTACACGTCCAGGCCGATGGCGAGGTACGGGGCGCCCAGCGCGGGCTGCACCCAGGCCCGGCGCAGGGCGCGGACGGCCGGGGTGCGGTGGGCGTTCTGCGCGAGGAGGGCGTAGAACTGCGGGATCTCGATGGCCGGTTCGGACAGCCGCAGCGGTCCGGCGGGCTGACGGTCCAGGCCGCCGGCGATCCGGCGCAGGTCCAGCCAGGGGATGCCGACGCCGCCGCCGGGGGCGTGCGGATTGAGCCAGAGCCCGTAGTGGTCGGGATAGAGCGCGCGGGCCACTTCGAGGCCGTCGACCACCTCGTACGACCGGTTCCAGCCACTGGCGGACAGCTCCTGGGCCGAGGTGACGCAGGGCGCGTAGCCTAGGCCGTCGACCTCCATGTTCCCGTACTGGGCGTCCGAGGAGCCGGCCTGGCCGTGCCAGAGCAGCATCCAGACCTGGCCGGAGGCGGGGGTCGCGAGAGCGCGCAGCAGCGCCTCGTACGCGTCGTAACGCCCGGGCGTCACCTGGCGCAGCATGTGCTCGACCTGTCCGGCCGCCGCGGTGCCAGCGCTCACTTGTATCGCCCCTCCGTACCTCGCCAGCGGATGAACCTAGCTTAAGCCGACGCCGTGCGGCGGGCTGCTGTGCGGCAAGCGCGCAGAAGGGCTCGGGGCTGCGCGTCGTCCGGCGGGTGCGGGTGCGTTGTGGTTGACCGCGCCCGCGCGGCGGAGCCGCACATCGATACAGCCCCGCGCTCCTGGGGGCTACAGCTCGCGTCGGTAGAAAGGGTGAACCTTGGTGCGGAGCCAGTCGCCCACCGGGTCCTGGGCTATGTCCAGGACGATGAGGTTGACCGGCCAGGGGGCCGGGGTTCGGCCCAGGGCCCGGCCCAGGGCGTTCAGGGGGAGGGTGCGGGCGTCGCCCTCCCACTGGGAGAGTTCCACGCCGATGAAGAGGACCGGGTCGGCCGTCTCGATCGCGGCGAGGCAGCGGCGGGCGGTGGTCACCACGCCGAGGGAGTCGAACTCCGCCGAGGCCGCGGCGAGGAAGTCCAGCGGGTCGTCCTGCCAGTCGGGCTCGAACAGCCGGACCCGGCCGCCGGCCGCCGGACCGTCCAACGGGCCGCGTCCGGCCCGGCACAGTTCGGCGACGGCGGGCGGCGGCAGCGGAATGCCGACCACGCCGCCGGGGTTCACCGCGATCCCGGCCTGCGGCGGCAGGCCGCGGGCGAACTCCACGGCGGGCGCGACGGTGTACGCCAGGTGGGAGCCGACGACCTGGCGGAACTGCTCCTCGGAGCTGAAGACGGGGACGTAGGCCTGGCCGTCGATCTCCATGGTCGGCAGGTCCAGCGAGCCGCTGTCCGGGCCGCCGCCGTTCGGCAGCGGGACCCAGACGAAGCTGCGGCCCAGCACCTCGACGATCCTGCCGCCCGCCGAGGGGACGCCCAGGGAGGCCGAGAGCACCTCCTCCAACTCGTTGCCGGGCCATCCGCCGTGCGGGTGGGGGTGTGCCTGTGCCGGGAAGTCCGCCGGGAAGTCCATCTGCCTACCGCCTGCTGCCTGGAACCACTGCTGTGGCTGGAAAGGCTATCCGGTCAGCCCGTGAAGCCGACCCGGCGCAGCGTGTCCGCCGCGTCCCGGTCGATCAGGACCGCCGAACCGCAGCCCGCCGGCAGCGCACCCCGCTCCACCGCGCGCAGCAGCCGCTCGCTCGCCGCGCGGTGCCGCAGGAACGCGTACCGCGAGACACCGCGCCCGCGTTCGCGCTGGCCGGCCAGGGCCTGCTGCGGGGTGACGTCGAGCAGCAGCAGATGCAGGCTCGCGCCCCGGCGGCGGGCCTCGCGGGCCAGCCAGCGGCGCACCCAGGCCTGCGTACCGCAGTCGTGCACGACGACCGGTCCACCGGTCCGCAGCACGCGGCGCAGCCCGGCGTAGTGGGAGAGGCGGACCAGCGGGCGGTACACCGCGTACGGCAGGAGGCGCGGCATGCGGCGTTCCCAGCGGTCCCGGGTGTCCTGGGAGTCGACGCGGGTGCCGCGCACCGTGTGCCGCATCAGTGTGGACTTGCCGCTGCCGGGCAGCCCGGTGACCACGACGAGGTCCCGGGGTCCGAAGAGCAGGGCGCGCGGGCTGCGGCCGGCCCGCGCGCGCAGATCGCGGACAACGGGCGCCGGCAGCGCGCCGCGGGCCCCCCGGGCCTGAGCGGCCGGCTGCTGGGGCAGCGTGACGCCCGTGGTGGTGGCGCACGCCGTGGTCCTGTTCACCGTGATCGTCCTCCCCTGGGGCCGGGTACGAGTACCGATCCCCGCCGAGTGTAAAGAAAAGGTAATGCCGGGGTCTGTCGTTTCCGTCCGTTTCCTGAAACAGGCTTGTCACAGCCCCTTGTGACGGCGCCCGCACACCCTGTGCACCCCCTGGGAAGGGTCCCCCTGCCGCGCCCCCGCGATGCGTGCAATGATGGGCGCGCCAACTGCATACCGGCCGCTTGAATCCGCGCGGGAGAGTCCTCGGCACCGTTTGCCGCCGGGGCGCCGAAGGAGCAAGTCCCTCCCTTGAATCTCTCAGGCCCCGTTACCGCGCGGGCGAGGCACATCTGAAAAGCGGGCCACCGAAGGGCATCCAGCAGTGCTCCGGTGGCTCCACCCAAGGTGCAAGCCAGGACGCCCCCTGTGGGGGCGGTCATGGCGAACCTCTCAGGTTCCGATGACAGATGGGGAGGAAACGCCCTCGCCTGTCATGCCTTTGGGAGACCGACCGATGAGCAGTACCGAACCCCGCCGGACCGCGCTCGATGCCCTGCATCGTTCGCTCGGCGCGACGATGACCGACTTCGCCGGCTGGGACATGCCCCTGCGCTACGGCTCCGAGCGCGACGAGCACAACGCCGTCCGTACGAAGGCCGGCCTGTTCGACCTCTCGCACATGGGCGAGATCACCGTCACCGGCCCGGAGGCCGCCGCGCTCCTCGACCACGCCCTGGTCGGCAACATCGGGGGCGTCAAGCCCGGCCGCGCCCGCTACACCATGATCTGCCGTGAGGACGGCGGCATCCTGGACGACCTGATCGTCTACCGGCTCGGTGAGTCGGAGTACATGGTGGTCGCCAACGCCTCCAACGCGCAGACGGTGCTCGACGCGCTCGTCGAGCGTTCGGCCGGCTTCGACGCCGAGGTCCGCGACGACCGCGACGCGTACGCGCTGCTGGCCGTGCAGGGTCCCGAGTCCCCGGCGATCCTCGCGTCGCTCACCGACGCCGATCTGGACGGCCTGAAGTACTACGCCGGTCTGCCCGGCACGGTCGCCGGTGTGCCCGCGCTCATCGCCCGTACCGGCTACACCGGTGAGGACGGCTTCGAGCTGTTCGTGAAGCCCGAGCACGCGGTCGAGCTGTGGCAGGCGTTGACCAAGGCGGGCGAGGGCGCCGGCCTGGTCCCCTGCGGGCTGTCCTGCCGGGACACGCTCCGTCTGGAGGCCGGCATGCCGCTGTACGGCAATGAGCTGAGCACCTCCCTCACGCCCTTCGACGCCGGTCTCGGCCGGGTGGTGAAGTTCGAGAAGGAGGGCGACTTCGTGGGCCGTACGGCGCTCGCCGAGGCCGCCGGGCGCGCCGCCTCCGAGCCGCCGCGCGTCCTGGTCGGCCTGGTCGCCGAGGGCCGCCGGGTCCCGCGCGCCGGGTACGCGGTCGTCGCCGGCGGCGAGGTGATCGGCGAGGTCACCTCCGGCGCACCCTCCCCCACCCTGGGCAAGCCGATCGCGATGGCGTACGTCGACGCGGCGTACGCGGCGCCGGGCACCGAGGGTGTCGGCGTGGACGTCCGCGGCAGCCACGAGCCGTACGAGGTCGTGGCGCTGCCGTTCTACCAGCGGCGGAAGTGACACCGTCGTAGACGGCTTCACGCGCGTGGGGTGAGCACGTCGTGCCTGCTCACGGGCGCCGTACGCAGTCCCCTCAGTCATCAGCAGTTCCCCCGTACAGGAGAGTCCAGGCCATGAGCAACCCCCAGCAGCTGCGTTACAGCAAGGAGCACGAGTGGCTGTCGGCCGCCGAGGACGGCGTGTCGACGGTCGGTATCACGGAGCACGCGGCCAACGCGCTCGGCGACGTGGTCTTCGTCCAGCTCCCCGAGGTCGGTGACAGCGTGACCGCGGGCGAGACCTGCGGCGAGCTGGAGTCGACCAAGTCGGTCAGCGACCTCTACTGCCCCGTCAGCGGTGAGATCACCGAGGTCAACGAGGACGTGGTGAACGACCCGTCGCTGGTGAACTCGGCCCCCTTCGAGGGTGGCTGGCTGTTCAAGGTGCGCGTCACCGACGAGCCGGCCGATCTGCTGACCGCCGCCGAGTACGACGCCGAAATCGCCGGCTGAGGAGTCTGTAGCCGCATGTCCGTTCTGAACACGCCCCTGCACGAGCTCGACCCGGCGGTGGCCGCCGCGGTCGACGCCGAGCTGCGCCGCCAGCAGTCCACCCTCGAGATGATCGCCTCGGAGAACTTCGCCCCGGTCGCGGTCATGGAGGCCCAGGGCTCGGTCCTCACCAACAAGTACGCCGAGGGCTACCCCGGCCGCCGCTACTACGGCGGCTGCGAGCACGTCGACGTGATCGAGCAGATCGCCATCGACCGGGTCAAGGAGCTCTTCGGCGCCGAGCACGCCAACGTGCAGCCGCACTCGGGCGCGCAGGCCAACGCGGCCGCGATGTTCGCGCTGCTCAAGCCCGGCGACACGATCATGGGTCTGAACCTCGCGCACGGCGGGCACCTGACCCACGGCATGAAGATCAACTTCTCCGGCAAGCTCTACAACGTGGTCGCGTACCACGTCGGCGACGACGGCCAGGTCGACATGGCCGAGGTCGAGCGCCTCGCCAAGGAGAACAAGCCGAAGCTGATCGTCGCCGGCTGGTCGGCGTACCCGCGTCAGCTCGACTTCGCCGCGTTCCGCCGGATCGCGGACGAGGTCGGCGCGTACCTCATGGTCGACATGGCGCACTTCGCCGGTCTGGTGGCCGCGGGTCTGCACCCGAACCCGGTGCCGCACGCCCACGTCGTGACGACGACCACGCACAAGACCCTCGGCGGCCCGCGCGGCGGGGTGATCCTCTCCACGGCGGAACTGGCCAAGAAGATCAACTCCGCGGTCTTCCCCGGTCAGCAGGGCGGTCCGCTGGAGCACGTGATCGCTGCCAAGGCGGTCGCCTTCAAGGTGTGCGCCACCGAGGACTTCAAGGAGCGCCAGCGCCGCACCCTGGAGGGCGCCCGCATCCTGGCCGAGCGACTGGTCGAGGACGACGTCAGGGCCGTGGGCGTGGACGTGCTGTCCGGCGGCACGGACGTGCATCTGGTCCTGGTGGACCTGCGCGACTCCGAGCTGGACGGACAGCAGGCCGAGGACCGCCTCCACGAGGTCGGCATCACCGTCAACCGCAACGCGATCCCGAACGACCCGCGCCCGCCGATGGTCACCTCGGGTCTGCGCATCGGCACGCCCGCCCTGGCCACCCGCGGCTTCACGGCCGAGGACTTCGCCGAGGTCGCGGACGTGATCGCCGAGACGCTGAAGCCGTCCTTCGACGGGGAGGCGCTCCGGGCCCGGGTGACGGCACTCGCCGCGAAGCACCCCTTGTACCCCGGTCTGAAGTAATTTCGTACGCTTTTACACGTACGGACATCAGGGGCATCGCGCACACTGGGTCAGTGGGCGCGGTGCCCCGCACCATGCACCACTGCGTAAACGATCCCTCTTCTCCGAACCACCCCTCCCCCGGTGGACAGCGTCGTCCGCCGAACCCTTAGGAGTCCTCCCGTGGCCATCTCGGTCTTCGATCTCTTCTCGATCGGCATCGGCCCGTCCAGTTCGCACACGGTCGGCCCGATGCGGGCGGCCCGGATGTTCGCCCTGCGGCTGCGCAACGAGGACCTGCTGGACTCGGTCGCCTCGGTCCGGGCGGAGCTGTACGGCTCCCTTGGTGCCACCGGCCACGGCCACGGCACGCCCAAGGCGGTCCTGCTGGGCCTGGAGGGCGACTCGCCGCGCACGGTGGACGTGGAGTCGGCCGACGAGCGGGTGGAGAAGATCAAGGACGGCGGCCGGATACGGCTGCTCGGTGAGCAGGAGATCGCGTTCTCCTTCGACGACGACCTGGTGCTGCACCGCCGCAAGACGCTCCCCTACCACGCCAACGGCATGACCCTGTGGGCGTACGACGCCTCCGGCGCGGAACTGCTGACCAAGACGTACTACTCGGTCGGCGGCGGCTTCGTCGTCGACGAGGAGGCGGTGGGCGCGGACCGCATCGTGCTGGACGACACCGTCCTGAAGTACCCCTTCCGCACGGGCGACGAGCTGCTGCGCCTGACGCGGGAGACCGGCCTGTCCATCTCCGCCCTGATGCTGGAGAACGAGCGCGCCTGGCGGACCGAGGAGGAGATCCGCGCGGGTCTGCTGGAGATCTGGCGTGTGATGCGGGCGTGCGTCGACCGCGGCATGTCCCGCGAGGGCATCCTGCCGGGCGGTCTGAAGGTGCGCCGCCGGGCCGCGAACACCGCGCGCAAGCTGCGCTCCGAGGGCGACCCGCAGGCCCTCGCCATGGAGTGGATCACCCTCTACGCCATGGCCGTGAACGAGGAGAACGCGGCCGGCGGCCGGGTCGTCACCGCGCCGACGAACGGCGCGGCGGGAATCATCCCGGCCGTTCTGCACTACTACATGAACTTCGTCCCCGGCGCCGACGAGGAGGGCGTCGTCCGCTTCCTGCTCGCGGCCGGCGCGATCGGCATGCTCTTCAAGGAGAACGCCTCGATCTCCGGCGCCGAGGTCGGCTGCCAGGGCGAGGTCGGCTCCGCCTGCTCGATGGCGGCGGGCGCCCTCGCGGAGGTGCTGGGCGGCTCCCCGGAGCAGGTGGAGAACGCCGCCGAGATCGGCATGGAGCACAACCTCGGCCTGACCTGCGACCCTGTCGGCGGGCTCGTCCAGATCCCGTGCATCGAGCGCAACGGCATGGCCGCGGTGAAGGCGGTCACGGCGGCCCGGATGGCGATGCGCGGCGACGGCTCCCACAAGGTGTCCCTGGACAAGGTCATCAAGACGATGAAGGACACCGGCGCGGACATGTCGGTCAAGTACAAGGAGACGGCGCGGGGCGGGCTCGCGGTGAACATCATCGAGTGCTGAGGGACCGGGCCCGGAGCGGGTGGTTGTGGGCGGTACAACCTCGAACGCCTCGATGTGATCCATCGTTTCGTCCGGGCGGCGCTGCGGGACCGGGCGCCCTGGTACGACACCGGACAGAAGAGGACGGTGGTGGCTTGCCTCCCGGCATGGACCAGGCGAGCGAAGCCCCGTCACGAGATCCTCGCGACCGCCTCGTACTTTCGGGGCGACCTGGTCGACACCTGACCGCGCGCGGGGATGCACTGTTCGAACTGGCAGAACGCATCGCCGTGTACGGACGGGCCGGCGGTCTCACGGTGGAGCTCACGCCGACTGCTGCGTACCGGCGTGGGCACGGCGCGATGTACGGGGCGTGATCCCTCACCACACCACCGGAAGGCATGTGTCGCTTTGAAAAGCGGGAGCATTCCGATCTCCAGTGTTCACATTCCGCTCATTTGAGCGCACAAGTTACATGTGTCCGCCGGATGCTCACCCTTTTCGGCAGAGTGAGGCGTTCGGCGTTCACCACGTCCACGGCGTCCGCGGCGCCGGTGCCGCGGACGCCGAAACGGCTCCGCACCTCCTCACCGCGCTCGTCCACGCGTCGCGGCAGATGCCGCGACGCCGCCTCGACGGCCCCGGCGGGGCCTATGTCCTGGACGAAGCCGAGGCCGTCCCGCAGGACACGGACGTGGTCCGGGTCCGAGACGCGGAAGCCCTCGGGCACCACGCGGGTCATCTCCGGCAAGTACAGCGCGGCGGCTTTGATCCACGCCGGATCACGGAAGTGGACGTACGGGTAGTACAGACCGGTGCGCTGCACGGACACGCTCCTTCGTGGAAGTCCCCGAGCCCTGGGGGCCGTCACCCGGTGATGTCATGAGGGCCGGGTGCCGTCCGGTCGTGTTCCGTCCGCGATCGTCTCCGCGAGCCGATCGGACTCCAGCACGCTGCCCGCGGGACCGGCCGGGTTGACGTAGAGCGCGTGGCCGGGGGGCAGGCGGTCCAGGAGGGCCGGGACGGTGAGGCGTTCGAAGGCGAAGCCGCCCATGGTGTCGAGGTGGGGTGAGGCGGTGAAGACCGGGACGACGAGCCCGCCGTCCTCCACCGCGGCGGTCACCAGGGACCCGTCCGGCAGGGTCAGCACCGCCACCTCGGCGGTGGCCAGGGCGCGCAGGGCGTCCTCGGGCGGTCCGTAACCGGTGACGGCGAGCTGGAGGGCTCTGTCGACGTCGTCGGTGGGCTCGGGCCAGCCGAGCGATTCCGGGGAGGGGCGGTACGCCTCGTTGTCCTCCCACTCCTCGATCTCGCCGGTCGTTCCCGTGCGCCAGCGGCCGACCACGACCCGGGCGGGCGGCACGCCCTCGCCGTCCCAGCCGGGGTCGATCATGCTGATCCAGTGCTCCGGCGCGAGCCGTGCGGCCTCGACGATGTCGTCGGGGGGCGTGGGCATCGCCGTCCCGCCGCGCCCGGTCGTCCCGTTCATCCGCACGTGCTCTCCCCTGCACCCATGACGGTCACTCGTCGCTCCACTCGTTCACCGGTCCGAGGATCTCCCGGAACCGGGCGGCCAGGCGCGCGACCGTCCGGCGGTCCGTTCCCTCCGCCGCCAGGAGGTCGGCGAGGCGGCGTACCGCGTCGCGGTACGCCTCCGCGGCGTACCGCCAGTCCGCGAGCACGGAGTCCGCATCGCCCGGCAGGAGCAGCCCGAGGGCCGTCTCCCACACCCGGGCGGCGTCCGTGTGCGCGGTCGTGTTCTCGAAGTCCGTGAAGGCCGAGTGCCAGATCCGGCGCGACACGGTGGCCGCGACGGCGTCGAGGGCGTCCGGCCACGGGCCGGGGCGGGCCAGCAGCAGCCGCACCTGGTCGAGCGGTGCCAGTCCGCTGCCCCTGACGCCTCCGCCGAGCTGCGCCTCGACGTCCATTCCGGGAGTGATCCCGATGCCCGCGTCCCTCAGTTCGGCCAGGGTGACGAGCTCGCCGCCGGTGAATCCCGGCAGGGTGCCGGGCAGGTCGTCCGCGCTCACCTGACCGGCGACCCACTGACGCCGGGTCTCCTCGGACGGCGGCGCCTGGAGCGGGGTGTCGTCGCCGGCCGTGATGACATCGGGGGCGGGTCCGGAGGGCTGGTCCTCGGGCTCGGGCGGGCGGGTCTGCGACCAGTGGGCTCCCGTGTCGTCCTGGGGCGATGTCAGCACGAGGAGGCTCTCGTTCACCGCCGGCCGCCGGTCGAGGATCCGGAGGGGCCGCGTCGGCAGCCACACGGTCCTGGCGGCTCCCGTCCGGGCGGCGATCGCCTCGGCCAGGCCGGCGTCCCCCGTCCCGACGGGGACGACCGTGACGTCCCGGTCCAGCTGTGCCAGGACGGGATCGTGGGAGAGCAGTTCGGCGATCTCCTCGTAGGGCACCGGGCGGGTGGTGCCGTCCGGCCAGGGCATGTCGACCTGCCCCGGGGTGGTGCCGTTCATGTCCAGTACGTATCCGCCGGGATGTGCGCCCTTCGCGGCGCCCGTCCGGTGCCAGGGCGCCAGGGCTCCGCGGCTGTTGCCCAGACCGCCGTCGGAGGAGACCACGTAGCGGTCCACCCACATGCGGCCCGGGGCGGGCTTCCCCGTCCAGCTGCGGCCGGCGCTCGTGCCGTTCACGGAGGTGATGAGGGTGCGGTCGTCCAGCGCGCCGTTGCGTTCGAGGTCGTACGCGGCGAGCGCGGTGGGGTCGTGGGCGTCGCGGCCGAGGGCCGCCGCCGTGGCCGCCGTCCGCAGGAGCTCCGTCCGCAGGACCTCGTCCCGCGGGTCCTCGCCGGCGGGCAGGTGGAGCGCCTTCGCCGTCAGGGCGTCGGGGTCGGGGTGGTTCTCCACGCTCTCCACGGCCTGGACCGTGGCCCACAGCGCGTGCTGCCGGTCGGTCGCGGTGACGGGTGCCGACGTGCGCAGTCCCAGCACCTGGCGGGTCCACTGCTCCGGGTCGTGCCGGCCGATCAGTTCGCGGGCCCGGTCCACGGAGGGCAGGGGGACGAAGCCGGGCAGCGCGGACTCCGGGTCGGTGGACAGGCGCGCCGACGCGGCTTCGAGCATCGTCCGTACGTGGTCGGGGGCCGGCGGCGCGGGCCTGGTGCCGGGAGCGGTCGTCAGGCCGTGGTGTGCGCGGGTGACCCGGTCGAGCAGATCGAGCGTCAGCTCCCCGTACTCCCGCAGGTTCCCGTCCCCGCGGCGCATGACCTCCAGGGCGCCGATGCCGCGCAGCAGCCGGCGGTAGGTGCCGGCCGGGTCGTCCTTGTCCTTCTCCACGTCGACGCCGAACGTCGACCGCAGGGCGCGGACCAGGCGCAGTGCCGTGTCCCGGGCCATGGCGGGGGTGAAGTCCGGGGAGGTCTCCAGGCCTGCCTGCGCGGCCAGGGCGTCGAGTTCGTCGGGGGTCGGTTCGGGGCGCAGCTTCCTCATGTCCACCGGGTCGTTCGCCGGTGTGGTGCCGATGCCGTGGTCGTACAGCTTTCCCTTCGCGTAACGGCTCAAGTGCTCCCGGTCCGGGGCGTAGACGTCGCGCCGGGTCACGTTGGAGACGTCCTGGGCCGCCGACGAGACGGCGAGCGGGTCGGGGACGAACGGGCGGCTCCGCTTCAGGGCGGCGGCGGTGTGTCCCTCCGGTCCGCTCCCCCAGCAGGACAGGAACACGATGGGGGTGTCCCGGTCCAGCCGGGTCACGCTGCGGCGCCGCCGGAGGTAGCCGCCGGTTTCCGTGCCCCGGACCGGAACGTTGTTCTGGAACATGTTCTCGACCATGAGGGTCTGCCCCGGCAGGCCGTGGACCAGGAAGAAGTAGGGCTTGCGGCCCTTCCACGGCACCGGCCGGGGATTCCCGATCGGCTCGCCGGTGACCGGGTCGTAGGCGAACCACTCCGTCGACCGGGTCAGTTGCTGGAGCCACGGCTCGCGCCGGATCAGGTCCGATCCGTTGAGCACCGCGCGGCCGACGGGCCGGCCCTCGTCGGTGAGGGTGACCGACTTGACGTCCGCGTCCCGGAGGGTCTTCCCGTCGATCGTGCGCAGGACGCCTTCCCCGGGTTCCGGCCGTCCCTCGTCCGGCCCCAGGTCACCGGGGTCACTGGCGATCCACTCGCCCAACGGCTCGCCCAACAGCTCGTCCGCCGACTCGCCCATCGACTCGTCGCCGAGGGCCCGGTCGTCGGTCACCTCGATGCGGTGCCGGCCGGTGTCGGGGTGCGGCTTCAGGGCGACCTCGCCACTGTGCGACCACAGCGTCCTGTCGGTCCGGGCCGCGACCCTGCGGGGCAGGTCCAGTCCCATGGCACCGGCGTTCGGCGAGACGAGCACCACCTCGGCGGCGTCCTCACGGCCCGCCAGTTCCCCGTCCTGCGCCAGCAGTTCGGCGAATTCCTCCGGCGACAGTCGCCACCGCTTGCTGCCGTCCGGCAGGACCAGCCGGACCTTGGTGTGGTCGCCGTCCTTCGTCCCGATCACGTACGGGAGGGGAGCGCCGGGGCGGCGTGCCCACGGCGAGGGCCGGGGGTCCCGGTCGTCGCCGTCCACCACGTCGTACGAGGAGGGGTCCACGTCCCGGGCGGGCCGGCCCGTCCAGTTGCGGCCCAGCGGAGTGCCGTCGGGTGCGGTCAGGCGGGTGGCGTCGGACAGCAGACCCTGCCGGCCGAGGTGGTACGCGGTCAGTGCCGCCGTGCCGGTCGCCCGGCCGGCGGCCATCGCCTCGGCCGTCAGCTCGTACAGCCGGCGTACGCGGTGCGACAGGTCGTCGACGTCGAAGCGCACCGGGGCGGGAGCGGAGTCCGTGGACTCGCCGTCCGCGTCACTGTCCGAGCCGCTGTCCGGGTCGTCGTCCGAGTCGGGGTCGTCCCCGGGGTTGTCGTCGAGGTGCAGGAGGTTCCCGGCGAGCCGGTCCGGGCCGGTGAAGTAGTCCGGCCGGCCGAAGTCCTCCGGGCTCAGTTCCGCCAGCCGGGCGACGGCCTCCGACAGGGGGGAACGGTCGACCGTGACGACCGCCTGTCGCCGTGCCGCCCGCCCGGTGGCGCCGTCGACCGGGCCGACGGCGCTGATGTCCCGGCCACCGCTCTCCGTGGTGACCGTGAAGTCCTCGGCCCGGACCGTGCGGCCGCGTACGTCCGCGACGTCGCGCACGGCCTGCTCGTTGAGTTCCAGCCGGCGCCGGATCTCGTCGAGGAGGAGGTCGCGCACGGCGTCCGCCCGCTGCCGGCCGACCGTCCCGGCGTGCTCGACGGCGTCACCGGACAGCGCGAAGCGCGGGCCGTTGCTGTAGCCGGTGACCGTGATCGTGGGGAGCCGGAGACCCGCCCTGAGGTCCCGCAGGCCGGACAGCACGATCTGCTCGGCCAGGTCGGCGATCTGCCGGCGCCGGTCCGGATCGGTGATGTCCCGGTGGCGGTGCTCGAAGGCGACCCGGGACGGGGACGGGAGAGGTGCCGTGGCGGGTCCTTCGTCGTCCGGCGGCGCCACGCTCCCGGCCTCGTCGGCGGGGTCGGGGCCGGTGTCCGGCGGCGCTCCCGGACCCGCCTGCCCCGACGCCCCGTCCGCCGGGGCCAGGGTGACGGTGGAGACCGGCGGCGCGGCGGCGGCGGTGGGTCCCACGGCGTCGGAGGGCGACAGCCGGCCGGCGCGTGCGGTGTGCAGCAGGTGTGCCAGGGAGCCGGCGGTCAGCGACCGGTCCCAGCCCTGCCGTGCGGCGTACCGGCCGACGGTGTGCCGGAGCCCGCCCCAGGTGAGCAGGCCGGGGTCGGCGTTGCCGGCCGCCTGGAACCGCAGCCTCTCGAGGGCGCCGAAGCCCTCGATCAGCTCGTGGAACTCCTCCTCGCGGGCCGGGTCGGAGTCGATGCGCACGCCGTGGGTCTGGCGCAGGGCCCGTACCCAGTACCGGGCGCGGTCGGCGCGGTCCGGCAGCCGGTCGGGCAGTCCGCCCAGGTCGGCGAGCGCGTCGAGGGCGACGGTCCTGGGCTCGGGAAGGAACTTCTCGATATGGCCCACGGGGTTGTCGGGGTCGTCGTCCACGACCAGGCGCGGCGGCAGGCCGCCTTCGGCCTCGCTCGGCGAGATCTGCCGGTCCACGGTGAAGACGGTGCGGCGGGTCTCGTTGGCGACGTACTGGGCGGAGGAGGGGTGGGCGAGCAGGTCCTGGTCGGCGCGCGTCATGGACAGCTCGCAGATCAGCATCCACACCGGCTGCTCGGGAGGCAGCGCCTGCAGGCTCCTGCGCCGCGCCAGCATCCGGCCCAGCTGCCGGGGATGGACCGCCTGGTTGGCGCGGGTGCTGCGGCGGGGCACGGTGGTGCGTCCGCTGTCGCCGTGGCCGACGAAGACGTAGGAGTCGGCCAGGCCGCGCGGCAGGGGCAGCAAGCCGCCCTGCCGCGCGGCGTACACACCGGGCAGCCCTTCCACTTCGTTGGTGTAGTGCTGGATGGCGGACACCACCCGCAGGGCCTCCTCCCGCATCGCCATGTCGTGCGCGTTGAGGAACGCCCGCCCGGTCAGCGTCTGCCCGTCGACCGTGACCAGTGGGTAGGAGTGGACGTCGGCGTCGGGGAAGACGGTGCCGTTCGCGGCCCTGACGGTGGCCGCCGGGTCCTCCGGGACCAGCCCCGGGTCGGCGGGGATCCAGGTCCCCGCCGGATCGCTCCCGGTGGCCGGCGCGGCCAGGACCGGTACCCGGCGGCCGTCCGGAGCCCTTTCGAGTCGCAGGTCGCCGTAGGTGAACCAGACGCGGGTGCCGGTGCGGTCGGCGATCACCCGGGCGAGGGCCTCGTTGCGGCCGTCCTCCTCCCCGATCAGGAGCACCACGGGCTCATTCGGCCGTCGCTCGGGGTCGTGCAGCACCAGTTCGGCGAACTCCTCGTCCGACACCGGTCGTCCGTCCGCCAGCACCGCTCCCTCGGCGTCCCGTTCGGCCACCACCGTGTGGGCGGCGGGTCCCCAGGGCGCGGGGTGGACGCCCCGGGGATCGGCGACCATGTTCGTGTGCAGCTGGACACCGGGACGTCCGGTCCAGTTCCTGCCGTGCGGCGCGCCGTCGTCCCCGGTGAGCACGGACTGCTCCGGGTGACCCTGCCGGGTCAGTCCGTAGGCGGCGATGGCGTCCAGGCTGCCGCTCCGGCCCCGGCGATGGGCACTGCTCACGAGGGTGAGGGCGTCGTAGTGCCGGGCCGCGTCCACCGGTTCGTCCGGCGCCAGGTGCAACAGCATTCGGGTGATGCCGTCGAGGTCCAGACCGGCGCCGAAGCGGGGGTGCCCGGCGCGCACCGCCTCGATCACGCGTAGTGAGTTGAACAGCCCGTTGCGCAGCTCCGGCGGGAGCGGCTGGGAGCCGAAGGTGGCGTCGACGAGTGCCCACAGTTCCTGGAGGCGCTGTTGGACCGCGTCGTCGGTGGGCGGCGGTGCGGCGGCGGACTCCCCTGCCGGCAGCGGAGTGGGGTGCGGCAGCGGGGCGGGCGTGTGCGGCTGCGGCGCGTGCGCGCCGACGGTGCCGTCCCACAGGGCGCGGACGGCCACGGAGGAGTCACCGCCGTCACCCGGGCCGCCCTCGGCGACGTCCCACAGCGCACGGGCGCGGGCCAGCGCCTCGTTCTCGACGTCGGTGGCCTCGACGGGGTTGACGTCCGCGGGACGCGCCCCGCGGGGGCGGGCCGGTTCGCCGCTGCGCGGGTGGCGGGGCTCCGGCCGGGGGCCCTCGCCGTACAGCCGGCGCAGCAGGGGGTACAGGGCGGGCTGGCGGGTGCGCACCCACTCCGGTCCTGCGTTGTTGCGGGGCAGCCCGGTGTAGGGGTCGGTGCCGCCGTTGGCCATGAGGTAGACGTTGCTGAGCTGGGCGAAGAACTCGAGTTCGTCACGGCTGCTGTAGTTGGGGGCGCTGCGGCGGCCGTCGGCGTCGTAGCCGTAGAGGGGGCCGTCGGGCCAGTTGCCCGCCTCGCCGGCCCGGGTGGTGGTGCGGAAGGTGTTGGTGATGCGCTGCCGGTCGACGGGGCCCAGACCGTGCAGGTGGATGGTGTGGGCGAATTCGTGCAGGGTGGTCGAGTAGCCGTCGGGATAGGCGGACTTGCCGGCGCCGACGGTGGTGCGCTCGCCGAGCAGGTTCTCCTCGGTGACGGCCGCGGTGCGCGTGCCGGCACCGCGGACGTCGTCCCAGGGGCGGCCGTCGCCGGTGACGGCGCCCCGCAGGAAGCGGAAGGCGTCCAGGGAGGTCATGGCCTCGCTCCTGGGCACCACCAGGACCCGCGAACCGCCCTTGAGCAGCCGGGCCGCGACGTCGGGGTCCAGCAGCATCCGGGCGATCTGGGCACGGGCCCGGTCACCGGCGGAGACGGGCTGTTCGACCCCGTCGGGCACCTGCGTCATGAGGCGCGCCACGACCGAGGCGAACTCGGCCGGGGTGATCCCGGTCGGGGTGATCCCGGCGCGCAGGGCGTCCACGAGCGCGGGGTCGGAGGCCAGCCGCTCGCGGTGCGCGGGCGGCAGCGACGCCAGAGCCGCGTCGCGGTCGGCGGCGGACAGGCCGGGCAGCCGGGCGGCGAGCGCCCGGACCGGGTCCGCGGTCACCTCCGGACGGACCCGCAGCCCGTCGGCCAGTGCGGTCAGCTCGGCGCGCAGCGCGGGCAGGTCGGAGTCGGTGACGCCGAGGGCGCGCCAGGTCTTCTCGTGGCGGGCGAGGGCTTCGGGGTCCAGGGCGGCGGAGTCGAGCAGTTCACTGAGCCGTACGGCGAGGGTGGGAGCGGCACCGGCGGGCCGCGCGGCACGGTAGGCCTCCTCGCGCGCGAGGGCCGGCGTGACCGTGCGGGGGCCGTCGGCGGGGGTGCGGTGCAGCGCCCACAGCAGGTCGAGGAGGTCGCGGCCGCGCAGCTCCGGGTCGGTTCCGGTGGCCAGGGCGAGGGCGGCGTCGGCCAGGGAGTCCGCGGGGGCCGGCACGGTGAAGCCGTCGGCCGTGACCGTGCCGGAGGCCGGCCGGTCCACCGCCGTGACCGTGATGTCGACGCCGTCCACCGACAGGTCGAGGAACCGGCCGCCGCCCGTGCCGGGCAGGACCCGCACCGACGCTCCGGGTATCTCCCGCTCCAGCGCCGCGCGGATCCCGTCGACGGCGGGCAGGGTGGCCGCGGGCAGCTGGAACTCCACGGCGCCCAGCGGCCGGGGATGGCCGAACTGCACCCGGCCGCGGGCGGCTCCGGCCAGCACCACGGGGTGACCGAGGCCGTGCAGCACGGCGCCGACCCGGCGCGCGACGTCCAGCGTGCCGGTGTCGTCGCCGGACGGCGTGCCCGGCCGGTGCGGGGGGTCCGCGACACCTCGGCCGGCCGGGGCGGCGGCGGGGGCCGACGGCGGAGGCGGGGGTGCGGGCGCCGGGGCGGGCGCGGCGGTCTTCACCTGGTCGGTCCGGACGACGACGCCCAGCCGGGCGCTGAACAGGGCCGCCACGTTGGTCAGCCAGTCGGCGGCCTCCGCCGCGTCCAGCCCCGGGCGGACCGTCTCGCTCATGTAGCGGCCCGACTTGTCGTTCACCACCCAGGAGCGCAGCTTCTCGCTCCAGCGGAACTCGCCGGACACCCGGCTGCGGCCCGGCAGCGTCCGGCCGGCCGTCTCCCCGCCGCCGTCGACGAAGCCGGCGGCGATGCCGGTGTGGCCCAGGCCGTCCAGCGTCCTGCGCAGCGCCTCAGCCGTCAGATCGGGGTCCTTCTCCCGCATCCCCGCCAGCAGCGCGTCGAACTGCTCCGGCGTGACGATCCCGCTCAGGTCCTCCGTACCGAGGATCACCCGCCCGTCATCGGTGACCGTGTACAGCCATACCGCGTCCCGGTTGCCGGTGATCAGCAGGTCGGGATCGACCTCGTCCAGCGGCACCCACAGGGGGTTGAGCCGTACGTCGCCGTCCTGGTCGCGTTCCTCGTCCTTGATCCTCTTCGGGAGGACCGGGTCACCGAACCGGTCGCGGGGTTCGGCGTCGCTGCCGTCGTAGTGGTTGACGCCGTTGTAGTAGACCTCCGTCTGCCGCGTGGCGTTGTCGGGCCCGGCCTCACTGACCCGCCGGACGCCCGACGGGAGCGACCGCAGCACATCGACCCGCAGGTCGAACGCGTGCGCGAGGAGGGGCAGGAAGATCTCCCCCTCCGGTGTCCCCCAGCGGCGTTCCCAGTTGACGACGGCGTCCACGAGCGCGGGCAGCTCCGTGTCGTCCAGCGGCGCGGCGCTCTGCGTGTAGGCGGTACGGAGCAGACGGCCCAGTGCCGTGTCGTCAAGGTCGCGGGGCGTCGGCAGCAGGCCGTGCTGCTCGAGGTACTCGAACATCCGACGCGGACCCAGATCCTCGGCCTCCGCCTCCACGACGGCCCGGACGTCCTGCGGGGGGACGGCCGGATCGGCGGGCTGCGACGCCGTGCGGGCGTCGACGTACCGCCTGAGCAGATCGGCGGGGTCGAGGGCCTCGGGAACGGTGACGCGCCGGACTCCGTGGTGGTCGAGGAGGGAGAGCATCCCGGCCCGGTCCGTTCCCCGGACGCGGGCGGCGAACGCGTCGGCGACCGTCTGCCGGAACTGGCCGACGATCTGCGGATGCAGCCGCCCCGCGCTGCGGGCCACGTGGTCCTCCAGGTAGGACCGCATCGCCCGGAGCACGGTTCGCGACGGTCCGGTCGTGGAGCCGGTCGCGGCCTGACGGCGCAGGTCGTCGCGGACCGAGTCGGGGTCCCCCAGCCAGTCGTACGCGGCGCGGTCGGTGGCGGCGAGGCCGGGCAGACGGCTGCGGATGTGCACGGGGTCGCCGGCCATGAAGGAGTACAGAAGGCACTCCCCCGTGCCGGGCACCGGCACCCGGCGACCCCTCGCCCGACCGCTGTCGCTCTCCGGCGCGGCGTCCTTCTTGCCGTCCCCTTGGGGCGGGTCCGGCTTCAGGTCCGGCTCCGGCTTCGGCTCCGGCTTCAGGTCCGGCTCCGGCTTCGGCTCCGGCTTCGGAACAGGCGGCTTGGGCTCCGGCTCCGGCTTCGGCTCCGGAGCCGGGCTGGTCGGCAGGGCCAGTTGGTAGTGGCGGTCGTCGAGGCTCAGTACCACGTGTGCGCCGGAGTGGGCGGAGGTGCCGACGAGTGCCTGGAGGTTGCCGGCTCCCGCCGGTTCCTCGGGAGTGAAGTCCTGGAAGGCGCCGTCGCTCCCGACCACCGTGACGCGCACGCCGAAGGTGCGTGCGGCGAGCAGCGGGAGCAGGTCGGACGCGGCGTGGTTCCAGCCGACCTCGGACGGGGCGTCGCCCCGGCGGAGGAGTTGGGTGATCGCCAGTTCGGCCCGTACCTCGGGGGTCAGGTCGACGGCGTGCGGGATGAGGCCGCCGAGGGCGTCGAACTCACGGCGGGCGGGTGTGCCCGTGCCGAGGTCCAGGTTCGCCGCGGCGATCTCCTCCGCGCTGAAGGCGTCGAGGTCGTCGGGGACGACAACCGCCAGCAGGTCCTCGTCGGCGTGGTCGGTGAGCCAGGAGGCCATCCTCCGGCGCAGGTCGGACATCGCCCGTGGACCGGCGGGGTCGATGCCCTGCGCGGCCAGCAGCCCCGGGGCGGAGCGTTCGAGTCCCTGGGCGAACGCGCGGAAGAAGGCGTCCCCGTCCCTCGGCACGTCCTGGAGCGTGTACGTCTCGTTCGCGGGTGACGTGAGGACGGTGCCCGGTGCCGCACCGGTCCTGGTGTAGCGGGGCGGGGCCGGGGGCTTGGCCACGGGCTCCTTGGGCGGGGCCTGATACGTCACCGCGGGCGGCTCGGCGAGGCCGTCCAGCTCCTTACGGCCCTCCGCGGTGGCCGCGAGCCGGTGCCAGCGGGTGAGCTGGTCCGCCCCGGCCCGTACCCGGTGGTATTCGGCAGCGGCCTTCTCCGCCGTGTCCCTGAGCGCGTCCAGTTCGGCGCGCCGGGTCTCGAAGGCGTCGCGTGCCGTGTCCCGGCGGGCGGTGGCCTCGTCGAGGGCCCGGCCGGGCGCCCTCGCGGACAGCAGGGCCGCGTCGAGCCGCCCGTCGGCCAGCGCCTTCTCGGTGCGCGCGGTCTCCAGCCGCAGGTCGGCCGCCCTCCGCAGTTTCCCGGCTGCCTCTTCCGCGGCGGCCAGGCGTGCCAGGGCGGCGTCCCGTTCGTCCCGCAGGAGCTCCGCCCAGCCGTCGTGCTCGGGCTGGGTGTACTCGTCGTCGGCCAGAGCGTCGACCTCGGCCTGCGCGGCGGCCACGTTCGCGTCCGCGAGACCGTGGTCCCGGCGGGCGTCGGCCCCGGCCTGCGTCAGGGCCCTGTCCGCGTCCTCGACGCCCGTCCGGGCGAGACCGACCGGGCGTGCCGCAGCGCGGGCAGTCCCGGCGGCCTCGTCGAGGGAGGCCTGCGCGGCGTCGAGGTCCGCGCGCAGCCCGCCGGAGGCCCGCCGCTTCTTCCAGTAGGCCTTGTCCGCGTCGACCCACGCCTTGCTCGCGCTCTCGACCGCGTCCCACGCCTTCGAAACGCTCTCGGGGAAGTTCGCGTCGGTGATGATCCGCAGCTCCCGGGCGACGTCCTCCCGGATCCAGGTGACGACGTACGCCTCGGACCTCATCGCCTGCGGACCCGACCTGGCCTTGGCGAAGGTCCCGCCCCGGACCCGGTTCGCGAGCTTCGAGTCCAGGATGTTGCGGTGCACGTCGCCGACGCCGATCCAGGTGGCCGGTACGGCGAAGAGGAAGGACCGGCCCGTCTTGGGCTTGAGGTTGCGCGAGGTCAGGTGGTCGTCCCCGACCGGCATGCCATCGCCGTCGAGGTCGTTGGGGCCGGGACCGAAGGCTCCGATCTGGTTGAGGCCGGCATTGTGGGGAGAGTCGTACAGGAAGCCGCCGCCGAGGCTGGAGGACTGGCTGTGCTCGACGGACGACGTCGTGCCGGCGTTGTCCCCGTACCGTCTGAGCACCTCCAGCTTCTTGCCGTCGGCGACCGTCAGCAGCCGCGCGCGGCTGAAGTCGGGCGCCGAGCGCAGTGACAGCTGTCCGGTGTCGGTGCCCACGAGGGACTTCTCGGTCAGCCCCGCCACCTGGTAGCCGCCCGGTTCGGTGGTGCGCGGGAAGAACGCCGTGACCGCCGTGGAGCTGGTGCCGTCCTCCAGCGCCTGCGCCGAGCCGGTGCCCAGGCGGGTCAGCCCGGTCTCCCTGGTCCTGCGGAGCAGTTCGGTGAGGGCGGTGGCGCCGGAACCGTCCTCGGCCTCCAGCCTCTGGAGGGGGAAGCCGACGTCGTACGCCTTCGTGAGGAGGAGCTCGCCGGCCGTGCGGATGTTCTCGACACCGATGATCCCGCGGGGGTGCATGCCGTTCTCGGGGAAGGTGAACGGTCGTACGACACCGTCCCCGTCCCGGACCGTCAGCTCCTCCACCGCCCTGGAAAGGGGTATCGGCCGGGGCGGACCGGCCAGGGCGGGGTCGGCCGCCGGGTCGGGCGCGGGCAGCAGCCGGCCGGTCCCCTCGCCCTCCCCCGACCGCACCGGCTCCATCAGGCTGAGCGGCACGTGCTCGCGCAGCTCACCGACGTCGCCCTCCTCGACGATCCGCAACCGGCCCCGGAAGCGGCCGAGGGCCGTGGACTTCGCCTCCGCCGGCTCCGGGCCGGCCGGCGCGCCGGTGTTCGGGGTGGCGTCGGCCTCCAGGGTGATCCGCATCCGGTACGGGGTGACGACCTCCGCGTGCGGTTCGGTGGACGCCGCCCGGTAGATGGTGACGGTGGTGACCGTGTGACTGGACGAGATCGTCTTCCGGTTCGAGCCGCCCTCGGTGTACGTGGGCCCGGCGGCCGGGACCTGCGTGTTGCCGGTGTGCACCAGCTGGCTGGTCAGCAGGCCCAGGTCCGCCCCGGAGGAGGACTCCGAGTTCTCCTGGGCGGTCTCGATGGCCCGCCGGTTCTCCTCCAGCTCCGCGCTGTGGTCGAGTCCCTCGAACACGGGTGTCCCGGGGATCAGCTCGACGCGCGCCCGCACCTGCCGGCTGCCGATCCGGATGCTGTCCCAGCCCCAGCCGCCGGCCTTGACCAGCGTCGACGGACCGGTGGTCGTCATCTCCCCCTTCAGCGCCCGCGTGGCGCGGGCCGTCACCAGCTGCCGGATCCGCTCCCGGCTCTCGTCGTCGAGCCCCAGCTTCCCGATCCGCCTGTCGAACGCGAGCAGCACGTCGGTGGGGTCCAGCGGGCTCACCACGTACGTGCCGAAGGCGGCGCCGCGCATCCAGGGCTGCGGCGCCCAGACCTGATCCGTGTAGCGGGGGACGTCGCCCAGCCCGTCGTCGACCAGCCCCATCCGGTGGGCGCTCTTCTCCGGCAGGTGCCCCAGCAGGCCGCCCCGGCCGGTCAGTGCCGTCCCCGCCGCTCCGGCGAGGAGGCTCGGCACGAAGGTCCTGGCCGCCGCGGCCGTTCCGATCCGGCCCGTGCCCAGCCGGCTGGAGAACAGCGCGAACCAGTGCTGCACATCGCCGGCCACCAGCACCTGGTGGGTGAAACCCTTGCGGTTCATGTCCGCGACGACCGTGCGCACCACGCTGCGGCTCTGCGTGTGGGACGTCGACACGGGGTTGACGACGAGGCCGTACGCGCCCATGAGTCCGTGGCCCGGGTTCTGGGCGACGGAGTAGACCAGCTGGCCGCCGAAGACGAAGCCGGTGCTGTTGCTGACCTTGCCGGCCGCCTGCCGGGTCCCGCCGAGCGTCATCTCGGTGTCCATGGACATCGGCGGGGTGAGGGCCCGCAGGTCCCCGACCGTCGTGGCGTACCGGAAGGTTCCCCACAGCTCGCCGTACGGCCCCTTGCCCAGCAGGCCGCTGCCCACCAGGCCCAGCGGCCCCGAACTCTGGTCGAAGCCCGACGCCAGGGACTGGGGGGTGAAGGAGCGGACGATCGCGTCCCGGGTGGCGGCGCCCTCCCTCGTCAGTTGCCAGGCGTTGCCCGACGCCGCCCCCAGGACCCGGTCCACCTCCGCGAGGAGGACGGGTGACACCACCATGTTCACGATGACGAACGGGTGTTGCCGGAAGTCCCTGAACTGCTCCGTCCCGCGGTCGGCGAGCCGACCGGCCGGCTGGCTCGCACCGGGGTCCGCGGGCAGCACGAGGTCGCCCTTGGCCAGGGCGAGGGCCCGCTCGGTGGACATGTGCGTGGGGGCGGACTCGTCGGACAGGTAGGGGTTGAGCGCCCCGTCCGCGTGCGGGTCCGCGTCAGGGGTGTGCTGGACGGGGACACCGATGAGCACCTGTCCGGTCATCGGGCCGCCGCCCCGCAGGTGGCCCAGCGGCGTCCGGCCGAAGAGCACGTTGACCGGCTCGTCCAGCACCAGCAGACCCGGCAGCCCGAGGCCGAGACCGCGGATCAGGCCTCGGGGCCGCCAGTAGCCGCTCATGGTCGCGGCGAGGGACAGGTCGTAGCGGTACAGGTGGGTGGGCTGGTTGCTCACCGACATCGGCTCGTTGGTGACCGTCGAGCCGAAGCCGGTCTCCGTCTCCCACTGCCAGCCCCCGCGTGCGCCCAGGGTCAGCCCGAGCGTGTTGCGGGGCAGGCCGGCACCGTCCCGGTTGTTGTCACGGCCCGAGAACGTGCCCTCGAAGCCCAGCTCCAGGCCGCGTTTCGCACTCGTCTGGCCGTCGATCCGGTCGACGCCCTGGGCGCTGAAGCGCATGCCCTCGCTGTCGTCCCTGCCTTCGTACCGCCGCCCGGTCAGCGTCCCGTGCACCCGGACGGTGTAGTAGGTCTGTCCGAGGGAGTCGGGGTCCGTGAGCCTGATCGGCAGGCCGACCGTGGTCAGTCCCTCCAGGTTCGCGGTGACGTTCTGCTGGGACAGCACGCCGAGGGCCTGCAGGGTGTTCTGGAGCGCGATCCGGTACTTGACGGGGTCGGTCCAGCGGGGCGGCACGGGCAGGCTCCGGGCCGCCTGGAGCACCTGGTCGGGCTCGCGCCCCAGCAGGTCGCCCAGGCGGGCGCGCCAGCCCTTCGGCGGGTTCGGCGGCAGCAGCTGGTCGAGGGGCACCACCAGGCCTTGACGCAGGTGGGAGATGGCGTCGACCACGCCGTCGGCGAACGCGTCCAGCAGGGTGCGGCCGATGCCGTCCGCCGCGTCCGGGGTGACCCGGGTGCGCCGGCCGTCGTCGAAGGCGAACTCCTTCACCCGGTGCATGCCCAGGGTGCGCGGCCGGTCCACGGTCAGGTAGGCCGGCACGAACGGCGGGGCGACGCCGTTGCGCAGGGCGAGTGTGGTCCCGTCGTCCCATCCGGCCAGCCGCCGCGCCTCGGAGCTGGTCATCCGGTCCAGGCTCCAGGTGAGGAAGCGCGTCGGCGGCGCGTTGTCGCCGGCCCGCCGCACCCGCACCGACTTCACCACCAGGTAGAGCGCCGTTTTGGGGCCCTTCACCTGTCCGGCCGACTTGAGGGTGCCGGCCGCGCCGAGCCCGACCGACCAGGTCTTCGCGAACGAGGCCTGGAGGGTCGGTCCGAGCTGGAGCCGCAGGTCGAAGGGGGCCGTGCCGGGGTCGTGGAAGTTGAAGGCGGGTCCGGCCACGGCCTGCAGCAGCAGGCTCCTGCCGTGGGCCCGGCTCCGCTCACTGCGGACCGTCGAGGTGTTGATGTCCCGCATCTCGGCCTGGTCGGTCTCGCCGACGAGCACCGCCGCCCGCGGGATCAGTTCCTCCACCACGAAGGCGCCCAGCGGTGACTTCTTCCTGTCGTCGGCGAACAGCTGCGGGGTGGTGACGCGGCCGCGCGCCATCGTGCCGCCGTGCCGCTGGAAGCTGTCGCCGGAGAAGAAGCTGTCCAGCTCGATGTAGGCCGAGCTGCCGGGCAGGGCCCCGATCCGGGCGGCCGCCCAGTCACGGATCGCGGCGACCGGGCCGAACCCCTCGATCCGGACGAAGCGGTACTGGGAGTCGCGGTCCAGGGTCATCGACCGGGGGATGCGGCCCGGCTCCGGTATCTTCGTCACGCTGTCGGGCAGGCGCACGCGCACGCCGCCCCGGATGCCGAAGGCGAACCGGGCGGGCGCGGCCGGTTCGGTGTCGGTGCCGGTTCCCGTGATGTCCCGTCCGGCGGCGTCGGTGACGCTCATCTCGTAGTGGATGTCGTCCAGGTACGCCCGCGACTTGTCCAGCGTGCGGGTCTCCATCTGGTTCATGCGCTGGTCGGTCAGGGTGTAACCGACCTTGTCGATGAAGCCGAACCGCACGGCGAGCCGGCCGAAGCCGCCGAACGCCGCCGTGCCCGCCGGGCCGATCGGCCCGCCGAGACCGTACTGGGAGTTGGCCTGCATGTTCTTGGTCAGCCCGAAGGCCGCGGCCGCCCGGTGCATGCTGTCGATCTTCGTCGAGTCGCCGACGCCGTCGTCGAACGGGGCCCAGTTGCCGTAGTGACGCGCCCTGACCCACAGGACGCGCTTCTTTCCGTCCGCGTTGACGTACGGAAAGGGGCGCCCCTTTCCGTCCGCCAGCGTCTTCGGCTTGTCCCGGAGCGTCTGCCGGACGTCGTCCAGCAGCTGTGCGCCGTCCGCGGGCCGGGCCTCCGGCCGGCTCCCCAGTTCGCGGTCGATGGCGTCCAGGGCCTGTTCGTAGCCCCGCAGGACGACCGTGCTCTGGCCGAACGTGCTCGGATTGGCGAGGAGTTGTTCGAGCTCGGCGGCGGTCAGGCCGGACGGCAGCAGCGACTGGAGGTCGTCGACGTACGCGGGCATCCGCCTGCCGTCCTCGAACCGGGCCGGGGTGCGGCGCCTCGGCGGGGGCGTCATGGCGGGGTCGAGGCGCGGGGCGTTCGGGGACGGCGGGTCCGGCTCCGGGGGCTGGGGCGGGCTGGAAGGGGCCACGGCTGCGCCCCCGGCCGTGACCGTGGTGGGTGACAGGCGGGTGTCCGCCGGCGAGGCGGAGGCCTGCCGGACGGCCGACCAGTCGTCGGCCCGCTGACGCCGGCCGTCCGCCATGGGCAGCAGGGAGAGGACGTACGGCTTCGACGGGTCGTCCGGGGCGAGCAGCCCCACGGGCCCCGGTGAGGTCCACACCCCGCGGCCGGTCCCGGCGCCGACGAGGGCCCGCCGGTCGGCGGCCTGCGGGTCCGCCGGGGTCGTGGAGGCGAGGACGATGTCGGCCGGGCGCGGGAAGTCGTTCAGCGCCGGGTCCACCGCGAGCAGTTCGGCGATCTCCTCGTAGGGGACCTTGGCTCGGAATCCACCGGGCAGCTCCATGGTGAGGTGGTCCGGCCCTGCCTCGCCCCGCACCAGGAACGGGGCGGGCTTGGTGGTGTCGGTGGTCCACGGCATCTTCGCCCGGCGCAGCGGACGGTGGCCGCCGTCCGGTGTCGCCGCCATGACGTGGGCGGTGCCGACGTCCACCGCCGCACCCGGTGGACCCTGCGCCCAGCTCCGGCCGGCCGGGACCCCCGAGTCGTCGAGCAGCAGGGTGTCCGGCGCGAGGGCGCCCAGGGACTCCAGGTGGAACGCGCCCAGCACGACCGGGTCGTCCACGTCGACGCCGACGGCCGCCGCGCGCGCCACCAGGTCCAGGAGGTCGGGCAGCCGGGACGCGTCGGGCCGGCCCAGGTGCAGCACCCTGCCGGTGAGGGCGACCGGGTCGGGGGTCCGGCTCTCCCACTCCAGGGCCTTCACGGTCGCCCAGAACAACCGGGCCCGCTCGGGTGCCCCGATGACCGCCCGGTCCGGGTCCAGCCCCAGGAACCGGGCGGCCTCGTCGTTCACCTCCTCGTCCGTGAGACCGTCCAGTCCTTCGGCCACGGTGGTCACGTGCGGCAGGGTCACGAAGCCGGTGAGCACGGCGCCGGGGTCCCGGCGCACGGCGTCGGCGGCCCTGGCCAGCAGGTCCCGGTAGGCGTCGGGCCCCAACGCGCCGTCCGGGTCGCCGTGCTCCGTCGCCCGGATCTCGCGGGCCGCGCGCTCGAACAGGTCCAGGCCGAACGGCACGGTGTCGCGCAGCACCGGGTCGGCGTGGCGCATGGTCTCCAGCGCGCCGATGCCCGCGAGGAGTTCGCCGTAGCGGCTGTCGTCCTCGATCGCCGCCCCGAACGTCAGCCGCAGCGCGCGCACCAGCCGCAGCGTCCGCTCGCGGACCTCCTCCGGAGCCGGCCCCACCGGGTCGGTGTGCAGGCCCGCCGCGCGGGCGCGGTCGTCGAGCGCGGCGTCGGCGGGTTCCGGCCGGTGCTCCACCCACTTCCCGCGCCGCCCCCGCGAATCCGTGATGATGTAGTGGGCGACCCGGCCGTCCTTCTCGAACTTGAAGCCGACCTCCTGGGTGGCGCCGTAGACGGTGTGGCCGGTCTCGTTGGCCACGTGCTGGCTCTGGCCGACGTCGGCCAGCGGGTCCGGGACGAACGTGTCCGTGACCAGCTTGCGCCCGCGGGTGACGCCCGGCGGTGTCGCGGCAAAGCACTCCTGCATGACGATGGCGTGGTCCTTGGGGAGCCGCGCCACGCTCGGGCGGCGCCTGAGCATGCCGCCCACCGCCCGGTCCCGTTTCCGGTGGCGGGGGTTGGACCGGGTCGGCAGCGCCGTCTCGCCGGGCGAGCCGTGGCCGGCGAAGACGTACACCGGCTTGCCGGCGAACGGGACCGGCTCGTCGTCCTTGACCCAGGTCCCGTCCTGCCGGTTGACGTGGTAGAGCTCGGTCGCCGTCGCCGAGTGCCGGATCCCCGGCAGCAGCCGTGCGCGCTCGCCGTCCTCGAAGACGGCCCTGCCGATCGGCCCCTTGTCGGTGACGATGGTGTGGGACCGCAGGTCCTGTTCCCAGAAGGGGGCGCGGGCGGACTCCGCGGGGTCGGGCAGCAGACCGGGAGAGCTGCGGATCCAGTCGGTGCGGTCACTGCCCCGGCCGCTCCGCAGCGGCACGACGTACGGGTGGGAGGCGCTGCCGTCCGGGCCTTCGGCGACGTCCACGACCCCGTTGGCCGCCCAGACGTCCCTGCCGATCCGGTCCGCCGCCCGCCGCGGCAGCTCCAGGCCGCCCCCGCCGGCGTCGGAGACGAGCAGCAGCACCGGCACGTCCGCCGGGAGTCCGCTCAGCTCGGCGTCCAGAGCGAGGAGTTCGGCGAACACGTCGAGGGGCACCTCGCGCGGGGCGCCGTCGTGGCCACGGACGACGACCTGGTCACGGTCGCCGTCCGCCCGCACGACGTAGGGGTCCGGACCGCCGGGCCGGTGCCAGGGCGCGGGCCCCACCTCGTCGCGTGACAGGCTGCCGTCGGCCCGGGGCCCGGTCCTTCCGGTACGGGTGAGGTCCAGGTCGTCGAGCCCGTCCTTGCCCCGGGTCCAGTCGCGGCCGCGGGGGCGCCCGTCGAGGCCGGTGGTCATGGCGTGGGTGGGCGACAACACGCCCTGGCGCTGGAGGTGGAGCGCGGCGAGGGCGGCGAGACCGCCCGCCGCCTGTGCCTCCTGTGCCGTGGCCAGCCCCAGCAGTCGGCTGCGCTGCGCGTTGCTCACCGGGTCGGCGGGGTCCAGGAGCAGTACCCGGCGGGCCACGGCGTCCAGGTCGAGCGGGCCGGAGTCCAGCAGGGGGTCGGTCCGGCGGAGCCGGTCGAGGCGCGCGAGCCCGTCGCGGATGTCCGGGTACAGGGGGCTCGACAGGACGTCGGGGCCGTAGACGTCCGCCAGTAGTCCCCGGTGCCGGAGCTCCTCCGGGGTCGGCTCCTCCCCCCGGTCCCCGTCCGTGTCGTCGTCCTGGTGGTCCGCCAACGGGGTGTCGAGGCCGTCCAGTACGCCGTCCAGACTCGGCAACGGGGTGTCGAGGCCCCCGACCGGTCCGGGATCGAGAAGGCCGGCGAGGGCGGCGGGCGGCTCGGACGGGGTCTCGGTCTCCCGGCGGTCCGCGAAGGTGACGTCGTCCACTCCGGTGTCGCCGGCGCCGGGCGCGGTGAGGTCGCCGGGCCGCACGGCCGCCCAGTCGGCCGCCGCGGGACGCCCCGGCGCGCTGGGCAGCAGGGAGGGGACGTACGGCCGTGACGGCCCGGTCGGGGCCAGGCTCACACTGCCCTGCGAGGCCCATACGGCACGGCCGGTCCCGGCGCTGACGACGGCCCGCGGATCGGTGTCCGGGGTACCGCCGCCGACCTGTGCGGTGGATGGCGTCGGGGCCGCCTTCGGGACGGCCAGGACGATGTCCGTGGTGTCCTGCGGCCGGGTGTTGAGCACCGGGTCGCGGGCCAGCAGCTCGGCGACCTCGTCGTAGGGGACCCGGGCGCGGAAGCCGCCGGGCAGGGTCATGAGGAGGTGGTCCCGGCCGCCGCCCGCCCACACCAGGTAGGCCGGTGATCCGCCGGGGGCGCTCCACGGCGGGCGTTCCTGGCCCACGGCCTGGTAGCCGCCGCCCTGTTTCGGGGCGGCGACGACGACCCGGTCGGTGGCCGTGGTCGTGTTCGGCGGGGACGGGGCCCAACGCCGCCCGGTCGGGACGCCGCCCAGGTCGAGCAGCTGGGTCTGGGGCGCGAGGGCGCCCAGGGTCTCCAGATGGAAGGCGCCCAGTTCGGTCGGGTTGTCCACGTCGACGCCGACGGCCGCCGCCCGGGCCACCAGGCCGAGCAGTTCGGGCCGCCGGGCCGGGTCGGGCCGGTCCAGGTGCAGGACCCGGCCGGTGAGGGCGTCCGGGTCGGGTGTCCGGCTCTCCCACTCCAGGGCCTTGACCGTCGCCCAGAACAGCCGGGCCCGCTCGGGCTCCCCGACGGCCGCGGGACCGCCGTCGAGCCGCAGGACGCGGGCGGCCTCGGCGTCCAGGTCCTGGTCCGTCAGACCGCCCAGCCGCTGTGCGGCGGCGGTGACGTGGGGCAGGGCGACGAAGTCGGAGAGAACGGCGTCCGGTCGCCTGCGCACGGCGTCGGCGGCCCGGTCGAGCAGTTCCCGGTAGGCGTCGGTCCCCCGGTCGTCCGGCCGGTTCGCGTGGGCGGCGCGTTCGAGCAGGTCCATGGTGAACGGGCCGAGGCCGCGCAGGGCCGGGTCGGCCGCCCGCAGGGTCTCCAGCGCGCCGATCCCGGCGAGGAGGTCGCCGTACCGGCTGTCGTCCTCGATCGCCGCGCCGAAGGCCAGCCGCAGCGCGCGGACCAGCCGCAGGGTCCGTTCGCGGGTGGCGTCCGTGACCGGCCGCTCGGGGTCCGTGTGCAGGCCCGCCGCACGGGCGCGGTCGTCGAGCAGCTCGCCGGTGGGTTCCGGCCGGTGCTCCACCCACGTCCCGCGCCGCCCTCGCGAGTCCGTGTAGAGGCGGTGGACGAACGTCCCGTCCGGCAGCGTCGCGAAGCTGACCATGTGGGTGCCGCCGTACGCCGTGCGGCCGGTCTCGTTGGCGACGTGCTGGCTCTCGCTGACGACCGCCAGCGGGTCGGGGACGAAGGTGTCGTCGATGCCCCTGCGGGTGCGGACGATCCCCGGCGGCTTGGCGCTCGAGCACGCCTCCATCAGGACGGCGTGGTCCTCGGGGAGCTGCGCCAGGCTCGGACGCCGCCGGAGCATCCCGCCGGTCTCCCGCCCGTGGGTGTGGTGCCTCGGGTCCGTCGTGGTCGGCACCCGGGTCGCGCCCGGCCGGGCGTGGCCGCTGAAGACGTACACCGGCTTGCCGGCGAACGGGACCGGCTCGTCGTCCTTGACCGCGTCCTTGGTGACCGGGTTGTAGTGCCACAGCTCCGACGACTCCGTCGCGAGCTTCAGCGCCGCGATCCGGCGCGGGGCCTCGGAAGCCTCGAACACGCCTCTGCCGATGGTCACGCCCCCGTCGCCGACGACGCTGTGCGACAGCACCTCGCGCTCCCACTCCGGGGCGTTCTCGCGCTCCGCCGGGTCGAGCACCTGGCCGGGGGTGCTGCGGATCCAGTCGGCGCGCGGCAGCCCCTCCCCGTGCAGCAGGGAGACGACGTACGGCTGTGCCGGGTCCCGCTGCGGGGACACCTTCACGGTGCCGTTGGCCGACCAGACCTCCCTGCCGACCCGGTCCGCCGCCTCGCGCGGCAGGTCCAGGCCGCGGGCACCGGCGTCGGGGACGAGCAGCACCACGGGGGTGTCCGGGGGCAGCGCGGCCAGCCGGGGGTCGCGGGCCAGCAGTTCGGCGAACACGTCGATCGGCACCTGGCGCGGGGCACCGTCGTGACCGCGCACGACGATCCGCCGGTGGTCGCCCTCCGCCATCACGACGTACGGCTTCGGCTCACCGGGCCGGTGCCAGGGCGCGGGCTGCACGTCGCCGCGCCCCAGGGTGCCGTCGGGCTGCCGGACCACCTTCCCCACCTCGGTGAGGTCGAGGTCGGGGATCGTGGCGTTCGTCCAGTTGCGGCCCCACACGCCGCCGTCGTCGGCGGTCAGCGCCTGGGTGGAGGACAGGACGCCGCGGAGTTCCAGGTGGAAGGCGGCCAGGGCGGCCAGGCTGCCCGCCGACTCCATCTCCGGGTCCATCGCCACCCGGAACAGTTCGCTGCGCTGCGCGTCGGTCACCGGGTGCGCGGTGTCCAGGAGCAGCACCTGGCGGGTCAGGGCGTCCAGGTCGAGCGGGCCGTCGCGGAGCGCGGGAACGGCCTGCCGGAGCTGGTCGAGGTGCGCGAGGGTGTCGCGGAGGGCGGGGTGGAGGGGGTTCGTCCCGATCGCGGGACCGAAGACGTCCGTCAGCAGCCGGTCGTACAGCGCCTCGGTGGCCGGGTCCGGCTCGTACTCGGGCTCGGACGTGTCCTGGTCGTCCTCCCAGTCCATGATCATGTCGACCGAGTCCGGGGAGCCCGGCCCGGAGGATTCCCCGGTGGGGATCTCGGCCGGTGCCCGGGAGCCGAGCGGCGTCTCGTCGACGGTGACGGGCTGGGCGGGCGGCACCTCGCGGGAGACGACCGGGGTGGGGTCCACCGTGGAGCCGGTGGTGACCGGCGGTTCCTCGGACTCGGTCCGCACGGGCCGGTAGGGCTGCGGGTCGTCGGACGTGGCCCGGATCTCGGCCTTCGGTACCGCGGAGGACGAGCGGGACTGCTCGGACTCCTCGGGTGCGGGGGTACGGGTGTCGTCCGGGGCGACGGTGTCCGGGTCCGACGACCCGGCGGTGACCGCCGGGTCGCCGGACGGTGTGGTCTGGGGCCGTGGCTGCGGGGTGGCGTTCGGCGAGGCGTGGCCGCCCGGGGACGTGCCGCTCGACGGGGCGGGTGCGGTGGGGGGCGCGAGGGGCGCCTGCGGGTTCTGCTGTTGCTGTTCCCGCTCCTCAGGAGCGAACCGGGGCGTGCCGTCGTCCGTCGACCGCTGTCGTTCGGTCTCGTCCGGTGCGGAGTTGTTGCCGCCCGTCTGGGTCGAGGGCAGTCCGGAAGCGGCGGAGCCGGCGGTGTCCTGCTTGTTCACCGGCAGGGTCTCGTCCGTGCCGGCGGACCAGTCGGTCCCCGGACTCCTGGTCACCGACGGGTTGAGGGTGGAGAAGACGGTGTCGGTGTCGGTGTCGGTGTCGGTGTCGTCCACCAGGGAGTCCTGGTAGGGGTCGTCGTACGCGTTCGACGGAGAGGTGGAGGACGACGGCTTGCCCGCGCCCGTCGCCCCCGGGAGTCCGTAGTCGTTGACGTTGTTGTCGACGCCGTGAACCGTGCCGTGATCCGGGAGGGACGAGACCGACGAGACGGACGAGGCATCACTGGTGTCGCTGAAGACCGACGGGGCATCACTGGTGTCGCTGAAGACCGACGGGGCATCACTGGTGTCGCTGAAGACCGACGGGGCATCACTGGTGTCGCTGAAGTCGCTGAAGACCGACGCGGTGTCGTCGATGCCGCCGGTGTGGGAGACCGAGTCGTCGCTGTCCGACCGGTACGGCGCTGTGGAGGAGGAGGTCGGGACGCTGTAGGGGTCGCTGTAGGGGGCGGCGTACGTGTGATCGTGGATGTCCTGGTACGGACTTCCGCCGTCGTACGTGTCGTCGTACCGGTTCCCGTACTCGTACCGGTTGCCGCTCGCGTTCCTGTCGTCATATCGATTGCCGCCGCCCGGCAGGTCGTTGACGTCGTCGGAGCCGAAGCCGGTGTTCTGGAAGTAATTCTTGTAGACGAACTTTCCGCCGAACTCCGCCCCGGTGGACGCCGCTTCGAAGACGAGGCCGCTGAGGCCGGCGCTCAGGAACGTGCCGGGGTTGAGCGTGAACGTGCCCAGGAAGATGAGGCCGGTGAACGCCTCCGCGAAGGTTTCCGCCTGCCCCTCGTTGATGAAGCTGAACGGGAGCTCGGAGGTTTCCTTCCAGAAGTTGTTGTTCTTGAAGTACTTGTTGATGAACCTTCCGCCGACCTCGCCGAAGATGCCCCCGAAGAGCCCCGCGAACGCGCCGGCGACCGCCGACTGGCCGATGTCCTTCCAGTCGAAGCTGTGGCGCCTGCGCTCCGGGTCGTCCGGCGCGGTCATGGAGATCAGCTGCGAGGCGAAGGAGACGAACGCCTCCTGGATCGCCTCCAGCAGCACCGACAACGGTGTGGGGACGGCGCGTCCCAGCCGCTGGAGGATCAGCAGGATGGTGAGCGCGGTGCGCGCCTTCTGGATGGCGATCTCGGTGAGCGACGTACCGCCGGTGAAGACCGCCAGCGCGGCGATCAGGGCCAGCTCGATGTTCATCAGGATGAACTCGATGAGGATCTGGTACTTCGCCTCGGACAGCTTGATCGAACGGTCGATCTGCCGGGACCCGAGCTCCCGGAGTTCGTCGGAGAACTTCTGCAGGTGGTTCTGGCCGTTGTCGTCGACGAAGAGCTTCATCGCGGCGACGAACTCGTCGGCGATCCGCGGCGGGAGCGAGCTCCCGGCGGTGGAGATCGCTCCCTTCATCGCGTCGGACAGGTCCCTGACGTCGTCGGCCAGCCGCTTGTAGGGGTTACGGCTGTCGAAGCCCAGGTCCTCGTTGCCGGTGGCGACGTTCGCGCCCACCCAGACCTCGATGAACTCCCGCAGGCCGGGCGGGAACATGATGGCCATTCAGCGCCTGTTCCCGCTCTCCGAGCCGTGCGCCTCGATGTCCTCCACCGCCTGGGTCTGCGGCCGCTGCACGTGGTCGGCCTCCGCGGCGACCGCGTCGACCAGTGCCATGAACCCACTGGTGATGGCCAGGACCGTGTCCGTCACCTGCTGCTGTTCGCGCCGGACCTGCTCGCCGACCGCGTTGGCGAACTCGTCGTCGCCGCCCTCCTCGCCCCACCAGCCCGCGTACTGGGCGTTGCCGGTCTCGAACCGGGGCAGCATCTCGTCGCCGTAGCGCACGGCGTCGGCGAGGTGCCTGGAACCCTGCAGAATCGCCTGGATGTCGGCGGAGTAGTTGCCGGCCATGGTTACGCGCCCTCCTGCCGTTCCCGTCGTCCGTCGTCCGTGCCGCGGGCCGCCCCGGGCGGGGCGGCGGGTTCCTCGTCGTCCTCGACGATCTCGTCGCGGAGCCTGCTCATCGCCGTGGGCCCCTTCGCCACTTCGGTCTCGCTGAGCAGCGTTCCGAAGAGGGACTCCCAGTCGACGCCCATGCGTTCCGGGGCGGCACCGCGCGCGGTCATCCTGGTGAGCGGGTCGAGCGTGGCGACGACCCGGCGGGCCATCTCGGCCCGTGCCTTGTTCGCGGCCTCCAGCACCGCCGCGGAGAGCTGGGCGGCGGCCATGGTCCGGTACTTGCCGTCGAGGAACTCCAGGCCGGTCAGTTCGCCCTTCGCCCCGACGGAGACCCGGACCGACCGGTCCGTCGACCGCGCGGTGACCGAGGCCGCGTCCAGTTCGGCGCGTGCCGAGGCCGCGGCCTGCTCCGCCGCCTTGAGGTGGGCCATCGCCTGGGCCACCCGGTCCTCCATCGGCCGGTTCATCCCGCTCCCCTTCCTCTCAGCGTCCCAGGGCCTGCGGCGCGCCGCCCTCGTCGGTGCCCCAGACGTCCTCGTCCTCGGCCAGCCACGTGGTCCGTTCCCTGTCCCCGCTCTCCGTCTGCGGCCTGTCCCCCGCCCCGCCCATGCCTCCCATGGGCGGCATGAAGGGCGTGCTGCTGCTGGTCTGCGTGGACCTGGGGACGACGCGGTGTTCCTCGTCGTCGACGGTCGGCGTGGTGGCGGCCGTCCGGCCGGAGCGGCCGACCCCGGGCTCGATGACGGTCCTGGTGCGCTCGCCGCTGCTGCCGCCGGCCTCGCCGCCCGCGCCGCGCGCCATCGGCGGGTACATCCCCGGCGATCCCGCTCCCGTGCCGGTGCCAGTGCCGGCGGAGGCGCCCGCCAGGGCGTCGCTGCCCTGTGGACGGCCGAGCGCCGAGGTGAGGTCGTCCTGATTGTAGAGGTTGTCGTTGAACGCGGAGGAATACGCGGAGCCCGCCGAGCCCGTGGAGCCGCCCGGGTTGTAGGCGGAGAGGTCGGGGGGCTCGGGGAGGTCGGCGATGCGCTGCCGGATCAGCTCGTCGATGTCCTTCTGATCGGCGCTGATCCGGTCGTACTCGGCCTGGATGTCGCCCATGCGCTGGTCGTACTCGGCCTTGGCGTCCTTGCGCGCCTGCTCGGCCTCGGTGCGCGCCTCCGCGCGGTCCGCCTGGGCGTCGGCCTTCGCCCGGTCGTACTCGCTCCTGGCCTCGGCCTCGGCGGCGTCCGCCCGTTCGAGGGCCTCCCGTTCGGCGGCGTCGATCTCCTCGATCCGCCGGTCGTACTCCTCGCGGGCCTCTTCCTCGTCGGTGCCGGCGGCGATCTCCCGCTCGTACTCCCGGCGTGCCTCGGCGCGTTCCTGTTCGGCGTCCTGGCGCGCCTGGTCCCGCTGCTCCTGGGCTTCGGCCTTCTCCTGCTCGTACTCCTGTCGCGCCGCCGCCTCCTGGCGGTCGGCCTCCTGGAGGGCGGCGTCGCGCTCGGCGCGGGCCTCGGCCTTCTGCTGCTCGTAGTCGGCCTGTGCCTCGGCCTTGGCGTTCTGGGCGTCCAGCCTGGCCTGCTGCTGCTCCTGCAGGGCCTCGCGGCGGGCCTCCTCCTGCTGGGCCTCCGCCCTGGACCGCGCGTCGGTCTGGTCCCGCTTGGCGGCTTCCCGCTCGGCGGCGGCCTCCGCCTTGGCGGCCTCCTGCTCGGCCTTGGCCCCGGCCTTCTCCTTCTCCGCCTCGGCCTTGGCGGCCGCCTGCTCCTGCTTCGCTTCGGCCTTCGCGGCCTCCTGCTCGGCCTTGGCCGCGGCCTTCTCCTTCTCGGCCTCTTCCTTGGCGGCGGCCTGCTCGGCCTTCGCTTCGGCCTTCTCCTTCTCCTGCTCGGCCTTGGCCTCGGCCTTCTCCTTCTCGGCCTCCGCCTTGGCGGCCTCCTGCTCGGCCTTCGCTTCGGCCTTCTCGCGCTCCTGCTCCGCCTTGGCCGCGGCCTTCTCCTTCGCCGCCTCTTCCTTGGCGGCCTCCTGCTCCGCCTTGGCCTCGGCGCGGTCGGCTTCGGCCTGGGCCGCGGCCCGTTCCCGTTCCTTCTTCGCCTCGTCCTGAGCCTTCTGGTTCTGCGCGAGGACGAACGCCTGCTGTTGCCGGGCCTCTTCCTTGGCGGCGGCCTGCTCGGCCTTCGCTTCGGCCTTCTCGCGGTCCTGTTCGGCCTTGGCCTCGGCCTTCTCCTTCTCGGCCTCCGCCTTGGCGGCCTCCTGCTCGGCCTTGGCCTCCGCCTTCTCGCGCTCCTGCTCGGCCTTGGCCTCGGCCTTCTCCTTATCGGCCTCCGCCTTGGCGGCCTCCTGCTCCGCCTTGGCCTCCGCCTTCTCCTTCTCGGCCTCCGCCTTGGCCTCGGCCTTCTCCTTATCGGCTTCGGCCTTCTCCTTGTCCCGCTCGGCCTTGGCCTCCGCCTTCTCCTTGTCCCGCTCGGCCTTGGCCTCCGCCTTCTCCTTCTCCGCCTCCGCCTTGGCCTCCGCCTTCTCCTTCTCGGCCTGGGCCTTGGCAGCCGCCGCTTCAGCCTCCGCCTTCTTCTTCTCGGCGTCGGCCTCCGCCTTGGCGGAGATCTCGGAGAGGGGGCGGTTGTCCTTGTCGGTGATGCTGGTGTCGAACGCCTTCTCGGCTTCCTTGAACGCCTTGTTGATGGCCACGATGGCCTCGGCGCCCTTCGTGCTGAGCCAGTCCTGCACGGACTGCTCCCACCGGCGCACCGCCTCGTCGGCGATCGCCTTCCACGTGGTCATGTCGCTCGGCTTGCCGTACGACTTCTCCCCGATGACGATCTCGTTCCGGAAGCCGGCGGTCGACACCACGTAGTTGTTCCAGGTGGTGTACGGCCCGGAGCCGCTGGACACCGTTTCGAAGTCCGTCTTGTCGAACTGGTTGTCGATGAGGTTGAACCGGGCGTCCTGCAGCATGTCGTAGAGCCAGCGCTGCGGATTGCTCTCGGCCCTCCACGCCCCCCAGGCGTCGCGCAGATTCTGCGCCTGCTCGAGGACGACGGCCTGGGCCGCGGCCAGCGCCCGGGCCGGCTCGGACGTCACCGTCACCGTGTCGATGGTGACCGCGGAGCCCCCGGTGCCCTTGCCGTCGATCTGGTCGGCGTACCCCTCGTAGTTCCGGGCCAGCTTGTGGATGAGCTCCTTGAAGATGGCGGCCGACGTGCCGTCCCAGGAGTCGCTGCCCTCTCCGATGTTCTCGGTGTCCCACTTGCCGATGGTGACCGCGCTGTCCTGGAAGAACTTGACGACCCGGTCGAACGCCTGGGCCGTCTTCGTGAAGGTGAGCAGGTCGACGTAGGTGCCGTCGCTCACCTTGATGCCGCGGTTCTCGAATCCGTGGGTGGAGTAGGGCCACATCGTCAGTTGATCAAGGGCGGCCTTGGAACCGTAGATGTACTGGACCAGGGCGCTGGTGTCCCAGTCGAGCTTCTCGCCCTCGCTGTTCGAGCCGCCCTTGTCCATCAGGACCTTGCTCGTCTTCTCGAACTTCGCGATCACGTCCTCCCCGCTCGGGGGCGCGGCCGAGGGCGTGGCGAGGAAGGTGATGTACACGCGGTACTGGTAGAGGTAGCTGCCTTCGGAGACGTCCGTGCCGTTGCCGGACGGCTGGTAGTACGGGATGGTGTAGTTGGTGTTGTGCGTTCCCCAGCCACCCGAGGACAGGAAACCCGACGAATAGCCCGGACCGCCCTCGTCCTCCACCCGGACGTGGATCATCGGGATGTCGTCGTTGCCCTTGAGGGTGTCGAACAACGTCTTCCGCTCCGGCAGGACATAGCCGGTGAGCAGGTCGACTGCTTTCTTCCAGTAGTCGTCGTTGTTGTCCTCGGGGTTGGCCATCGCCGAACTCCGCTACTCTTCCTCTTCGTTTCCGCCGGAATTGTCGAGATCACTGTCGACATCCTCGAAAATGTCCATGAACTCGTCCGCGGTGATGTTCTCGAGGTTCTTTCCCTGGGCCTTGGCCAGCTCGTCGATCGTGTCCCACAAAGCCTGTTCGAGATCCTCGAAGAGAACCGTCTGGTCCTCCAGGATGCGCTCGACCTCGCCCGCACCCTGCTGGATGACCTTGTTCAGGGCTCCCCCGCCGACCACGCTGTTCTCGTCGGCCATGGGGCCGAGGACGAGCGGCTTCGAGGACAGGATCGTCGTGGTCGAGATGCTGTCCGCGATGAACGTGATCGCCGGACCGGCGGTCGGGCTGTCCTTGAGGATGTTCTCCAGGGTCGTCCGGAAGCCGTCGATCTGGTTGTTGATGAAGTTCTTCAGGAATGTGCTGTCGAGGACCGTGACGGCCACGTGATCACCCTTCCGTCACCGGCCGGCGTCAGCGGCTGCCGATCCTGATGTCGCCCCACCGCTGCGACAGGTTCTGCTCCGTGTAGCGGTAGTTGGTGGAGATCTCGGTGAGCAGACCGGAGTGGTTGGCCAGCAGGATCTTGATGTTCTCGACAGCCTTGTCCCACTTCGCCTGGACGTCGCTGTAGACGTCCCGGTCGTCACCGATCCAGCTGTTGCGGAGTTCGGCCAGTTCCATTTCCAGGTTGGCCAGGATGCTCATGATCGCCTGGGACTGGCCGACCATGTCGTCCGCCGCGCCTTCGGCATGGTTGTAGTCGACGTAGATGTAGCCGTCGGAGAAGTCCATCGGATTCCTCTATTCACCGGGAGAACGACGTGAGGGGAAGGGCTTGGAGATCTGCTGGGTGCGCCGGGGTCAGTTCGACGACGTGTTGGTGCCGTTGAGCTCGTCGAACACCTGCGTGGAGCGTGAGTACTCCGAGTCGATCGCGTCACTGGTGGATCCCTGCACCAGCCCGTGCTCCGTGAGGGTGCCGTTGAGTTCGTCGACCATCCGGTCCAGGTTGATCAGGATGGTGTCGACGTGCTCGTCCCACTGCTCCAGCAGCTTCTTGTACTTTCCGCCGTCCACGCCGCCGTAATTCGAGGCGAGCGTGTGCGACGTGGACTGGACGTCCTGCTGACAGCGCTGGACACCGGTGAAGGCCTGTTCCAGCGCCATGATCCCGTTGCGGGTCGCGCGTTCTTCGGACTGCTGCATGGCCATGAGAGAACTCCCTTTTCGGCGACACTCACCGGACTGCGGCCCCCACGTCACTCCGTGGGCAGACAGAGCGTCCCGGCGATCACGACGGACGCGCCGGGGCATGGGGTGGCCAGATGCTATGCAGGCCACAACTTGTTTGGCAATTGCCCGCGGAACCGCGAAGTCCCCTTTCCGGAAGCTCAATTGAGCAATTCCACGGAATTCACGCCGCTCAAGTGAGCGGCGTGGGGGTGTCCGGCCGGACAGATCGGGCATCGGCGCCGTCCGCAGGAGACCGCCGGGGGTCCGGCTGAACGTGAGGTGACCGGGCGGACGCCAAGAATTTCCCTTGCGGACGATTGCCGACGGGGCCCGCTCACCCCCTCCCGCCCGCTAGCGTCCGGGGCACCTCAGCGTCACCCTCGCCTCGCCCTCGGCCGCCGCCTCGGGGGTCAGGTCCGGTCCGCTGGGCAGCATGGCCAGCATCGGGGACGGCATCGTCCGCGCCTCGACGCCCTCGTAGCCCAGCGCCTTCACCGCCTCCTGGGACAGCAGCCGGTACTTCACGCCCTCGTCCGTCACCAGGTACGTGGTGTCGCCCAGTGCGCTGCCGCTCGCGCTCAACGCCCTGACCAGCGCGCCCTTTCCGGCCCGTACGGCGATGGAGTCGACCTTCAGGCAGGCCGGTTCGATCTCGGGCGCCGGCGCCTGCACGGCCTCGGGCAGGGCGTTCTCGGGCAGCACCGAGGCGCCCACCCGCACGCCGGAGTCCGCGGAGTCGACCTCGGCGCAGGCCACGGAGCCGGTGGCGACGGTGACCGCCTTCGGCGGCGTCGCGGGCAGCTTCGCCGACTCCGAGCTCCGCGCGTCGGGAGCGAGATGCCCGGCCAGGGTGTCCGCGCCGAGCGTCGCCACGGTCGCGGGGCCCCCGCCGTACGCCTTCTCGCGCGTCTGCGGGTCGCCCAGCAGGAGGGCCGCCCCGGTGTCGGTGAGGGGGACGAGACCCTCCCGCGTGAGCAGGTGGTGGCGGGCGGCGGAACCGGGCACGTCGACCTTGAAGAGCTGGCCGATCCTGGTGCTCCGGCCGGCCAGCTCGGGGCCCTTCCCGCCCCGGCCGGGCACCGCGGCGGGGGCCAGGTCGGGTCCCAGCGGGAAGGCGTCGAGGAACGCCGCGGCGACGGGACGCGGGGTGACGTCGCCGTACCCGAGGGCCTCGGCCGACTTCGCCCGCTCGTCCAGCCGCAGCCGGCTGCCCTGCCACAACAGGTACGTCGCGTCGTCCGGGCCGGTGACCAGGATGCCCTCGCCCTCGCCCAGCTGCCTGCCGCCGGGCACGTCCTGCGGGGCGTCGGTGCCGAGGGCGAGCGTCGTGGTCGCCGTGACGACGCCCGTCGTCCGGGGAAGGACGCCGGAGCACACCAGCCACGGGGTGCGGTCCAGGTCACCGGTGGCCGGCAGCGCCTCGGGCCCGTCGGGGATGCCGACGGGCGTTCCGTGCGGGGTGCCGGCCAGCGAGGACGTGCCCACCGTGGTGACGCCGACCTCGCCGCCGGTGACCAGCCGGGCCGACGCGTAGTTGCGCACCGGGCGCAGCCGTCCGTCCAGGTACAGGTAGCGCGCGCCGGTCTGCTTGTCGACGATCAGGTCCTCCCCCGAGCGCCACGAATCGTTGCCGCCGGGCCGCAGGAGTCCGAAGACGAAGGCGCCGGCGCACACCAGCAAGGCGATGATCACGCCGATCGCGGCGCCGCGGTTGGTCCGGCCCAGCGGGCTCTCCGGGGCGTCCGGCTCGGCGCGCAGCATGGCCGAGGCCAGCCGGCCCATGATGAAGAGGTGCGCCTGTACTTGGTCGCGTTTGCTGTGCATGTCGCCGTTCTCCCGGGTCAGCCGTTGATGCCGCGGAGCCAGCCGTAGACGCCCATCGACCAGAGCGTCAGCGGCAGGATGCTGAGGGCGGCGAGCGAGTGCAGCAGCTCGGCCGCGCGCCCCCAGTACGGGACGAGCCGCCGCCCGGGCACGGTCCACGAGGCGATGGTGATCGCGGCGGCCAGCCCCATCAGACCGGCCGTCAGGGTCAGCCGGTCCGCCGGGGCGAGGGAGCGCGCGGAGACGAACAGCAGCAGGACCACGCCCCAGGCCCCGGCGCAGGTCAGCGCCAGCCGCTGCCAGACGTTGCCCAGCCCCCGGCTGTGCAGCAGCAGGAGCAGGGAGAAGGCCACGACGGTGAGGATCTCGGCGAGACCCGGCGCGGCCATGAGCGCCACCAGACAGGGCAGGCACACCAGGCCGATGGCGCCGTAGAGGGCGGTCATCCAGCCGTCCGCCAGCGCCGAGCGGGCGTCGACGTCCGAGGAGGAGTACGGGTCGATGCCCTGCTGCAGCTGCTGGACGTTGGTCGGCAGGGGCGGCATCCGCATGCCGGCCAACTGGAACGACAGCGACGGGACGAACCCGCCGAAGAGCACCACCACGACGGCCACCACGCCGGCCGCCTGCTGCGGCGCCAGGTCCAGGGTGATCAGGGCGGCGCCGAGCGCGCCCGCCGCGGCGACACAGGCCGCGCCGATGAACAGCGCCGGGTACACGCCGACCGCCGCCAGGGCGAGCACCGCGCCCGCGCCGCCGGCCGCGGACGCCGCCAGCAGCCGGGCGCCGAGGACGGCCTCGCCGTCGGCGCCGCCCAGGTCGCCGCCGGGCAGCAGCCAGCCCGCCAGGGCGAAGTAGGGGGCCGCCATCAGGCCGAGCACCGAGCCGGCTCCGGCATCCCCGACGGCGCGGGAGGCGGAGCCCGCCCCGGCGATCAGCAGCAGTCCGGCGGCCGAGGCGGCGACGGCCCGTATCCAGCCCGCCGTGCCCGGCATGGCCAGCAGCACGATGCCCAGCGTGAGGGTGGCCGCGGCCAGTCCGCGCAGCAGGCGCCGGCCGGCCTCCGGGCTCCAGCCGTGCGGTCGGCGGCCCATGCCGTCGGCGATGCCGTCGACCAGGTCGTCGATGTGCACCTCGGGCAGCGCCTCGGTGCGCGGCCGCAGATAAAGGTCCTCTCCGTCCCGCAGACCGAGGGAGTCCAAGGTACTCTCGGGGTCGAGCGGTGGACCGCCGAGGCGTTGGAGCACCCAACCTCCGTGTTCCAGGCCGGATTCCTCCAGGTCGTCCCCTCCGTAGCCGATCACTGTGGGCAGCAGATCGGCGACGGGGACGTCGGAGGGCACGGCCAGGTCGACGGTCCTGGCCGGAGCACGTACGGTGACGCGGCACAGGCTTGCCGTCTGAATCTCAGTCATGGGCTCGGGATTCACGCTTTCTGGCGGACCACGCGATACGCGGTGGCTGGAAGGTGGCAGCGGCACACCGGCCGGTCGCCGAACGCGACGGAGAAGTCGGACGGGGCATGCGCCGACGAGTTTGACCGTACGCCGGGCTTTTCGCAACACCACTCCGGGAGTTCAGCGTTACGGAACCCCATGGTAATTCTCCCGCCGCCGTCGCGCGGGACTCTGAACTCTTTACGGAAAACCCGCGACGTTCCCGCGAGGTTCCTCCGGAATTCCTTCCGAAATCGTTGAGGAGGACGTTCGTTGAGCGTGATCCTGTTCCGCCGGCCGGCCCGCCGCAAAGGGCCCGAAATGCCGTCGGGGGAACTGAGCCTTCAGGAACCGCCGACGCTTCCGGAAGTCGTGCCGGACAGTTCCGCGGTGTGGACGTATCTGCCGATGGCGCTGATGTCGGTCTCCATGATGCTGATGTTCATGCGTCCGGGGATGAGCCGGGACAGCGGCGGGTTCATCTACATCGCGCTCGGTGTGATGGTGATCGCGTCGGCGGGCATGATGCTCGGTCAGGTCATGCGCCGCAACGGCGAGCGCAAGCAGCGGATGAAGGGCGAGCGCCGCGACTACCTGCGGTACCTGCGGCAGACCCGGCGCATGGTGCGGGCGTCCATCGTCGAGCAGCAGCGCGCCCTCGCCTGGCGCCACCCGGAACCCGACGCGCTGTCGTCGCTGGTGCGCAGCACCCGGCTGTGGGAGCGGCGGGCGTCGGACGAGGACTTCGCCGAGGTGCGGATGGGCGTGGGCGACCAGCGTCTGGCGATGAAGCTGACGCCGCTGTCGACCAAGCCCGTCGAGGACCTGGAGCCGCTGTCGGCACACGCGCTGCGCAGCTTCACCCGGGCCTACTCCACCGTCAGGGACCAGCCCATCGCGATCTATCTGCGAGCCTGGTCGAAGGTGCTGTTCCGCGGGGACGAGGAGCGGATACGCGCCCAGGCGCGGGCCCTGCTCGCGCAGCTGGCGGTGTTCCACTCCCCCGACGACCTGTGGATCGCGCTGTGCGTCTCGGACGAACGGCGCGCGGAGTGGGAGTGGGCGAAGTGGCTGCCGCACAGCCTGCACCGGCACGAGGAGGACGGCGCCGGACCGGCCCGCATGATCGCCTCGGCCTTCACCGAGCTGGAGAACCTGCTCGGTGCCGAGTTCCTGGAGCGGCCGGGCGCCGACCCCGACGCGGTCCCGGGACGTGAGGAGCCGTACACGGTCGTCGTGATCGACGGCTGCACGGTGCCGGCGGGACACCGTTTCGACGGGCACGGGTTCCGCAACGCGGTGGTGCTCGACCTCACCGGGGCGCTCGCGTGGAAGCCGGGCCGGACCACGCTGCGCCTGGAGGTGGACGAGGGTGGTGTCGCGCTGGTGCGCACCGACCGCGACCGCAAGGAGCAGTCGACGGTGCTCGGCCGGCCCGACCGGCTGGGCACGGTGGGGGCGCTGGCGCTCGCCCGGCTGCTGGCGCCGTACCGGATGAGTGTGGGCGGCGACGACTCCAAGCCGCTCGCCAACGACGTCGAGCTGACCTCGCTGCTGAACATCCCCGATCTGCACCGGCACGAGCCGGCCACGCTGTGGGAGAAGGCGACCGGCAGTGCCCGGCTGCGGGTGCCGATCGCGGTGAGCGGTGAGGGCAGGCCCGTGGAGCTGGACATCAAGGAGTCCGCGCAGGGCGGTACGGGACCGCACGGCATGCTGATCGGCGCGACCGGTTCCGGCAAGAGCGAGCTGCTGCGCACGCTGGTGCTGGGGCTGGCGCTGACGAACTCCTCCGAGACGCTGAACTTCGTCCTCGTCGACTTCAAGGGCGGCGCCACCTTCCTCGGCCTCGACGAACTCCCGCACACCTCGGCGGTCATCACCAACCTCGCCGACGAGGTGTCGCTGGTGGCCCGTATGCAGGACGCCCTGCACGGGGAGCTGATCCGGCGGCAGGAGCTGCTGCGCGCCGCCGGGAACTACACCTCCGCGCTGGAGTACGAGAAGGCGCGGCAGTCCGGGACGCCGTTGCAGCCGCTGCCCAGTCTGTTCGTGGTGGTCGACGAGTTCAGCGAACTGCTGGCCTCGCACCGCGACTTCATGGAGCTGTTCGTGATGATCGGCCGGCTCGGGCGCAGTCTCGGGGTCCATCTGCTGCTCGCCTCGCAGCGGCTGGACGAGGGCCGCATGCACCAGCTGGAGAGCCATCTGTCGTACCGGATCGGTCTGCGGACGTTCTCCGCGATGGAGAGCCGGGGTGTGCTGGGCGTGCCGGACGCCTACGAGCTGCCCGCGCAGCCGGGTGCCGGTTTCCTCAAGAGCGGCGTCGACGCGCTCACCCGGTTCCGGGCCGCGTACGTCTCGGGGCCGTACCAGCGGCGCCGGGCCGTCGTGCAGGCGCAGGTGGCGCGGCAGGTGGTGCCGTGGACGGCGGAGTGGGTGGTGCCGCGCGCGCCCGCGGACCCGGACCCGGCGGGCGGGCCCGGCGAGCCGGAGCCCGAGCCGGAGGGCGAGGGGGACGGCGGCGGGGAGACGCTGCTGTCGGTGGCGCTCGACCGGTTGCGCGGAGCGGGACCGCCGGCCCACCAGGTGTGGCTGCCGCCGCTGGGCCGGCCGGCCACCCTGGACCAGATCCTGCCCCCGCTGTCACCCGATCCGCGGTACGGCCTGACCACGGCGGACTGGCCGCTGCGGGGACGGCTCACGGTGCCGGTGGGCGTCGTGGACCGGCCCTTCGACCAGTTGCGCGACCTGCTGACGGTGGACCTGTCGGCGGCCGGGGGGCATGTGGCCATCGCCGGGGGGCCGCAGAGCGGCAAGAGCACGCTGCTGCGGACCCTCATCACCGCGCTGGCCCTCACCCACACGCCCCGCGAAGTGCAGTTCTACTGCCTGGACTTCGGCGGCGGCACGCTGGCCGCGCTGGACGAGCTGCCCCATATGAGCGGGGTCGCGGCGCGGGTGGACACCGAGCGGGTGGGCCGTACGATCGCGGAGGTCACCACCCTGCTCGCCCGGCGGGAGCGGTTCTTCCTGGAGCACGGCATCGACTCCATGCCGACGTACCGCAAGCGGCGCGCGGCGGGGGAGTTCCCCGACGAGCCGCACGGGGACGTCTTCCTGGCCATCGACGGCTGGGCCACCGTGCGCCAGGACTTCGACCGGCACATCCCCACCTTCAACGCGCTGGCCGCCCGCGGGCTCAACTACGGCGTCCATCTGATCGTCACCACCGCCCGCTGGGTGGAGCTGTCGTCCTCGGTGCGCGACCAGACCGGGACCCGGCTGGAGCTGCGGATGGGTGATCCGATGGACTCGCAGATCGACTCGCGGAAGGCGGCGACGATCCCGCGCAGCGCGGGGCGGGGGCTGACCTCCGACAAACTGCACTACCTGTCGGCGCTGCCGCGCGTCGACGGGGTCGAGGACGCCGACGACCTCGCGGACGGGGTCGCGGGGCTGGTGGCCGCGATCGCCGAGAACTGGACGGGGCCCACCGCGCCGCGGGTGCGGATGCTGCCGGCGAAGCTGCCGGTCGAGGAGCTGCCGGAGGCGGAGGGCGAGAACGGCCTGCGGATCGCCATCGGCCTGGACGAGAACGAACTGGCGCCGGTGTGGCACGACTTCTCCGAGAACCCGCATCTGATCGTGGTGGGCGACACGGAGAGCGGCAAGACGAACCTGCTGAAGCTGGTCGCGCGCGGCATCACCGAGCGGTACACGCCGGCCGAGGCGCGGATCATGACGGTGGACTACCGACGGGAGCTGGTGGAGAGCGTTCCCGAGGCGTACCGGCTCGGGCACGCGGTCTCCCTGGACATGCTGCGGGACCTGGTGGACGGGGCGGCGCGGGCGGTCAAGCAGCGGGTCCCGGGCGAGGACATCGCTCCGTCGCGGATGCGGCTGTGCGACTGGTGGCAGGGGCCGCGGCTGTTCATCCTGGTCGACGACTACGACATGGTGGGCGGCGGGCCGATGACGCAGCCGTTCGCTCCGCTCCTCGACCATCTGGCGCTGGGGCACGAGGTGGGGCTGCACCTGGTGGTGGCGCGGTCGTCGGCGGGGGCCGGGCGTGGGCTCAACGAGTCGTTGCTGCGGAGGCTGCAGGAGGTCAACACGCCCGGTCTGCTGATGTCGTGCCCGCCGAGTGAGGGGTATCTGTTCGGGAGTGTGAAGGGGCGGGAGCTGATTCCGGGGCGGGCGGTCCGGATCGCCCGGCGCAAGACCCTGCAGGTGCAGACGGGGCTTGTGGGGGACGCGTCGTGAGGCGTCCGTACGGGGCGGGCCGGGAGCGGGGCGCCTCCCCCGCTCCCGGCCGCGCCCGGGCGGGGGCGCGGCTGCGGCTAGAGGGCTGTCGGGGGGCGCCAGTTGCGGGTGCGGCCCCGGGGGATCACCGCGGCCAGGGCTGCGAGCAGGAGGACCGTCGTCAGGCCTACGGCCGCGATCGTCAGGGCGCGGGTGTGGGGGGTGGGGTCGGCGGGGGCCGGCATCTGTGCGGGGACGGGGGCCTGCGCGGAGGGCGCCGTGCGGTCCTGGATCAGGGACAGGGCGGCGTACGGGTCGAGGCGCGGGGTGTCCGACGGGTAGGCGGTGTCGAGGAGGCGGCGGGCGACCTCGGCCGCCGTGAGGTCGGGGTGGTAGGCGCGGACGAGCGCGGCGGTGCCCGCGACGCCCGCCGCGGCCAGCGAGGCGCCGGAGCCGATGTAGTGGCCGGTGCCCCCGGGGCCGACGCTGACCATCTCGCCGCCGGGCGCGGACAGGTCGGGCTCGTGGGCGGGCGGCGCCTTCTCCTGCCGCACGCCGCCGGGGCCGAAGTCCACGACGGCGAGCGCGCCGGGCGCCGCGGCCGGCCAGTACGGGCCCTCGGGCATCTCGCCGTCGGGCCCCAACTCCTCGCGGGGCACGGCGTCCGGGGCGGCGGGGGCGACGACCAGTGCGTCGCGCCGGGCGGCGTGGGCGACGGCATCGGTGAGTTCGGCCTTGCCGGTGCGCAGGGTCTGGCCGACGTAGATGACCTGTGCGCCGCGGTCCGCCGCCGTCCGGATGCCGGCGGCCACGCGTTCCACGGAGGGCACTCCGCGGTCGTCGGTGCCCCGCAGGGCGAGGATCTCCGCCTGCGGGGCGACCCCGGTGATGCCGCTGCCCGTCTGCGGTGCGGCGGCGATCAGGCCGGCGGCGAACGTGCCGTGGCCCACGCAGTCGTCGGCCGCCGCGTCGAGGGCCTCCACCCTGCCGGACAGGCTGGGGACGCCGGTGGAGACACCGGTGTCGACCACCGCGACGGTCACGCCGCCGCCGCGCGAGATCCGCTGGACCCGGGAGAGTCCGAGCGCCGTCTGCGACCACGCCGCTCCGGTGGCCGTCTGTCCCGAGATCCCGGTGCAGGGGTTGTCCTCGCCGAGCCGGACGGGCAGCGGGGGCAGCAGCGTGGCCCCCGGATCGTCGGCACCCGGGCTCGCCGACGGCGCGGCCGGCGCGGCGGGGAGGGCGAGGGCCGGCCCGCCGGTGACCGGCAGGACCACGGCGATCGCCAGCACGAGACCCGCGCTCCGACCTTTCATGACATTCCGCATAGCCCGCATGATATGCACACAAGATGTACGGCGTACAACGCCAACTACCGCAGCAGCACAAGGAGGTTCGAGGCGTGGCACGTCACATACTCACGGTCGGCCCGGAACGGTCGGACGGCTTCCAGACGATCGGTGAGGCACTGGCCCAGGCCCGTACCGGGGCGGTGATCCGGGTCCGTCCCGGCCGCTACGCCGAGAACCTCGTCATCCGGCACCGGGTGACGATCGTCGGCGAGGGCGAACCGGGCACCGTCGAGCTCTGCCCGCGGGACGGCACCGCCGTCACCCTCATGGCCGACGCCGTGATGCTCAGCGCCCTCACCCTGCGGGGCCGTGACAAGGAGGCCGCGGTCGTGGACGTGCCGGCCGGCCAGGCCGCGCTCGACGACTGCACCGTGACCGGTGCCGGATGGACGGCGCTGCTGGTGCGCGGCAAGGGCTCGCTGGCCGCCCGCGGCTGCCGGATCGGCAACCCCGGCGGCGCCGGACTCGTCGACTCCTCGGAGTCCGAGAGCATCGTCGAGGACTGCGTGTTCGAGAACTTCGGCACCTCCGCCGTGGTCATCGGCGAGAGCGCCGGGCCCCTGGTGCGCGACTGCCGCATCCGGGGCGCGCGGGCCAACGGCGTCCTGGCGAGCGGCGAGGCCCGGGGCACCGTGGAGGGCTGCGACATCTCCGGCACCGACAAGCCGGCCATCGCCCTGGAGGGCCACAGCTCGACGCGCGTGCTGCGCTGCGCCGTGCACCACACCTCGGTGGGCCTGCTGGTGACCAGCATGTCCCGCCCGGAGATCGAGGAGACCTCCTTCGAGTCGATCGCGCAGAGCGCCATCGTCATCTCCGGCGGGGCCGACCCGATGCTGCGCGGGTGCGTCACCCGGCGCACCAAGACCAGTGGGCTGCTCGTCCTGGACCGCTCGCGCGGAACCCTGGAGGACTGCTCGTTCCACGGCTCCACCGAGGCCGCCGTGCGGGTCGTCGAGGGCAGCGCCCCGCTGCTGCGGGACACCGTGGTGAGCGACTGCGCCGACACCGCCGGGGCGGTGCAGCTCGCGGACGACTCCACGGCCGAGTTCGAACGCCTGGAGGTCCTGGACGCGGCGGGCGTCGGCATCTCGGTGCGCTCCGCCGCCAACCCCCTGCTGCGCCACGCCCGGGTCACCGGCGCGGGCGGCCACGGCATCGAGTTCACCGACGACGGCCGCGGCCGGCTCGAGCACTGCGAGATCGAGTCCGCCGGCGGCTGCGCGCTGCACATCGACGACGACTCCGACCCCGAGATCAGCGACACCGTACTGAGCTCCGCCGCCCGCTCGGGCCTGCTCGTCGGCGAACGCGGCCGGGGCACCCTGCGGGACTGCGAGATCGGCGACAGCGCCGACGCCGGGGTCGGGGTGCGGGACGGCGCGGAGATCACCCTGGAGCGGGTCCGGGTGCACGGCTCGAGGGCCCACGGCGTCCAGGTGTCGCGCGGCGGCCGGGCCGTCCTCAACGCCTGTGAGATCACCGGGAGTACGGGCGACGGCGTACGGATCGACAGCGCCGAACCGGTCGACGTCACCCGGTGCGTCGTACGCGACAACCGCGGCGCGGGACTGCGCCAGAGCCGTGCGAGCGAGCGGCTCACGGTCGAGCTGCTGACCAGCGCGGACAACGGACTGCCGGACAGCTGGGGCGAGTCGGCCGAAACGGCCGGCGAGGACGGCGCCCCGGGCGGGCCCGGCAAGGAGCCGGAGCCCGAGGGCCCGCTGGCCGAACTGGAGTCGCTCGTCGGCCTGGAGAACGTCAAGCACCAGGTGAACACGCTGGTCAACCTGAACCAGCTCGCGGAGCGCCGGCGCCGGCTCGGCATGCCGGTCCCGTCGATGAGCCGGCACCTGATCTTCGCCGGGCCGCCCGGCACCGGCAAGACCACCGTCGCCCGCCTCTACGGCAGCATCCTCGCGGACCTGGGCGTGCTCAGGAGCGGGCACCTGGTCGAGGTCGCCCGCGCCGATCTCGTCGCACAGGTCATCGGCGGTACGGCCATCAAGACCACCGAGGCCTTCAACAGCGCGCTCGGCGGCGTGCTGTTCATCGACGAGGCCTACACCCTCACCGTCGAGGGGACGTCCAACGACTTCGGCCGCGAGGCCGTCGACACCCTGCTGAAGCTGATGGAGGACCACCGCGACGACGTGGTCGTGGTGGCGGCCGGCTACTCCGAGCAGATGGAGTCGTTCCTGACCGCCAACCCGGGTCTCGCCTCCCGGTTCACCCGCACCATCGAGTTCGGCAACTACGCGGTGGAGGAGCTGGTGACCATCACCGAGAGCATGTGTCTCAGGCACCAGTTCGAGCTCGGGCCGCTGACCCGGGAGGCCCTGGCCGTACGCTTCGAGCAGATGACGCGCGACGCGTCCTTCGGCAACGGCCGGGCGGCCCGCGGCGTGTTCGAGGACATGGTGGACCGGCAGGCGTTCCGGCTCGCGGCCATGGCCGACCCGGCGGAGAACGACCTGACGCTGCTGCTGCCGCAGGACGTCGGCGACGCGGAGGCGGCGGCCGTCGGCGGCGGCACGGCACAGGACGCCGACGACGCGTCCGACCCGATGGCCGAACTCACCGCCATGGTCGGGCTCGCGGCCGTGAAGCGGGAGGTCGCCGACCTGGTGAGTCTGCTGACCAACGCCCGGCAGCGGATCGCCGCGGGACTGCCCGCCCCCCGGATCAGCAACCACCTCGTCTTCAGCGGGCCGCCCGGCACCGGCAAGACCACCGTCGCCCGGCTGTACGCCAGGCTCCTGCACTCGCTGGGGGTGCTCCCCCGCGACTCCCTGGTGGAGGTGGCGCGGGCGGACCTGGTGGGCCAGTACGTCGGCCACACCGCCCAGCGCACCAAGGACGTCTTCACCAGCGCGCTGGGCGGGGTGCTGTTCATCGACGAGGCCTACACCCTGACCCCCGAGGGATCGTCCAACGACTTCGGCCGCGAGGCCGTCGACACCCTGCTGAAGCTGATGGAGGACCACCGCGACGAGATCGTGGTGGTCGTCGCCGGGTACACCGAGGAGATGAGTCGTTTCCTCGCCTCCAACCCCGGCCTGACGTCCCGGTTCTCCAAGTTCGTGACGTTCGAGGACTACAGCACGGACGAACTGGTCACCATCGTGTCCCGGCACGCCGCGGCCTCCGGGTACGAGTGCGCCGACGCCACCGTCGAGGCGCTGCGCGCCCATGTGGACGCCATCCCGCGCGACCGGTCCTTCGGCAACGCGCGGCTCGCCCGGCAGCTGCTGGAGACGATGATGACGAGCCAGGCCCGCCGGCTGGGCGGGCTGAGCTCGCCCAGCCTCGCCGACCTGACGACGCTGCTGCCGGAGGACCTGCCCGTCCGGCAGGTCCTGGGGCAGCGACCCGCCCGGTGAGGACGGACGCCCGCCGGCCGGTGCCGGCGGGCGTCCGCTGCGCTGTCGCGCCCCTCAGACGTTGAACTTGACGGACTCCAGCCACAGGTCCGGCTCCAGCGACCCGCCGAACCTCCAGCCCTGGGACGACTCGCACATGTAGGCGCCCCAGTCGTGCCCGCCGAGCTTGTGGTGGTGGCAGACGTTGCCGTCGTCGACGCCGATGGCGTAGCCGCTGAGGTTCGGCGCGTTCGAGGCCGCGCTGCCCAGCGTCAGGTCCGTCCCGTCGGCCGCACCCGACCACGCGGTCGTCCAGCCGTCCTTCTGGACGAACTCGTTGGCGGACACCCTCTTGACGCCGACCACCGCGATGTTGATGGCCGTGATCGGCAGCCCCTTGCCCGACATGGCCCCGTCGCACCTCGGGGTCGTCCAGCCGGCGCCCTTCCTGTGGACCCGGTAGCAGATGTGCCGGCCGGGATCCGAGGCGGCCAGCCGCTGGACGGCGTAGGCGGCGGTGTTCGGCGGGACCTCGGGAGCCTCACGCTCCTCGACCCGGGCCTTCGCCTTCTCCGTCTTCTTCTCCGTCGCCTTGGGCGACTCGCTGACCGGGGCCGCCGGACTCGTCACCGGAACCGCCTTCTCGACGACGGGTTTCGGCTTGGCGGACGGCTTCTTCGTCGAGGGCTCCGGTGTGGGTTCCGCCGGGGCGTAGTCGCCCTTCGGCACCTCCAGGGGCTCCTCCTCGAGCAGGGTGTCGGACCCGGCGGCCACCGCCACGTCCTCCTTCTTCTTCTCCCGCGAGTCGTCCGTGGCCCAGATCAGCAGCGGCACGGCCAGGAGGACGACGCCCGCGATGCCGGCGGCGGCGAGCAGGGGCTTCTTCGGGTTCCCGGACGGCGGTCCGTCCGCACCGGCACCGGCCGCGGCGGTTCCACCGACCCCGCCGATCCCGCCGGCCGCGCCGGCTGCGGCGTCCGGGGCGACCCGGGCGGCCGCGGCCGGGTCGGCGGCGCTCCCGCTCTCCGCTTCCGACCGTTCTTCCGACCGCTCCTCCGGCCGCTCCTCCGGCCGCTCCTCCGCGGCGGACGCCACCGACGCGGTGGCCGCCCCGGCCGGTTCCTCGGCCGTGGCGGCCGTGGCGGCGGGCTGCTCGGGGGCGGCCCCGCTCTCGGAGGTGTCCGGGGCCGGCCGGGCCGCCTCCGCTGCCCCGCCGCCCTCGTCCGGCTCCGGTGCGGCCGTACGCCGTGCGGCCGGTGCCAGCATCGGGCCGGGGTCGGACGCCGCCGACCCGAGGGAGACGGCCCTGCGGACGGACGAACCGCCCGTGCCGTCGGGCCCCTCGGAGGCGGGCGGCTTCTTCTGACTTGCCATCGTTCTCCTCGATCTGTGTGGACTGTGGGGTGATGGGTGGTCGTGCGGCGCGGCCCCCGCTCGCTATCCGTCCTGGCCCACAGGCCCGGAACAGCGCTCCGGCCACTGCGGGTCGTCACCTGCGCGGAAGCCCTTGGCCAGCGCCTCCTCGAGGTGCGTGAGGGCCTTGAGGTCCAGCCCGCTCAGTTCCTCCGACCCGTCCATGTAGGCGGTCGCGTTCCCGGGGAGCTCACGCAGCAGGACGACGGACGGGCCCGCGGGCACGGTCCGTACCCCCAGCACCCGGAAGCCGGTCCCCGGCACGAAGACGATCTCCTCGTACGTCTCCGTGGAGCCGCCCGGCCGGTCGAGCAGTTGCCGTACCTTGCGTCCGGTGACGGACCAGATCGCGTAGCGCACGGGGGCCCCGGCGGGGAGTGCCGAGGTCCCGGCCAGGGCGCTGACCGGGGCGGGATCGTGCAGCAGCGTGCCGACCGCCGGTTCGGGTCCGTCGGCGTCCCCTCCGCGCAGGGCCACGCCCCGGTAGGAGGGCAGCCGGCGCAGAGCGGACGCCAGACAGCCGGCGTACGGCAGCAGACGTCCCTCGCCGGTGTGCAGGTCCCTGATCAACTCGCGGTGGTGCAGGGGCCCTTCCTCGGCGGTGAGGTAGGCGTGCGCGGCGATGAGATCGGCCCGCGCCGCCTCCAGTTCGTGACCGCGCAGGGCGGGCATCCGGGTGAGCACCCGCGACACGGCGGCGGCGTGTCCCTCCCAGGCACCGGCCGCGGCGTCCCGGAACGCGGCACGCTCGGCGGCCCCGCTGACATGACCGGGCACGAACGGAAGGGCGGCACGGTCCGGGGCGGGCGCCGCACCGCTCCGACCCCGTGGTCTCGTTCTCGTCCCCGCCTCGGTACGCACGGTCCGGCCACCGTCCGGCCCCGGGCCGCCCCCCTCACCGGCGGCGCGCCCCGCTCCGCCGACGACACCGTCGGCCCCGGGGCGCGCCCCGGCCGAGGAGGCGGACCGAGGCCCCGCGGCCTCCGGACCCGCCCCGCCGTCCGGCGCCGCCCCGGGCCCGGAAGCCCCCTGCTTGCTCCCCGTGTCGGCCTCGGCCCCGGTCTCGGGCAGTCCGGCAGTGGCGGGCCGTCCGGTGGGCCGTCCCTCCGGACGGGGTTCCGAGGACTCGGCGGGCACGGACGCCCCGGGCTCCGCTTCCCCGGGTTCGGCGACCTCCGGCAAAGACCCCGGCGGCACCCCCTCCGCTCCCCCGGGACCGGCGGCATCCGCATCCGCTCCGGCGGGACCGGCGGCATCCGCATCCGCTCCGGCGGCCCCGCCGGCCGGAGGGGAGTCCGGCGCCGGGACGGACCCGGCGACCGAAGGACCGCCGGCGGCACCGCTCGCCTCGGCGGCGGGCGCGGGTGCCGGTACACCGGGCTCGGCGGTCTCCGGGTCGGTGGCGGCCGTACCGTCACGGCGTGCCGTCCCACCGTCGGACTCGGCAGCCGGCAGGGCCGCGGTCGTACCGGACCCATGGGCCACCCCGCCGGACGACGAAGCCCGGCCGGGTCCGGCAGCCCTCGGGCCACCAGCGGCCGTACCGGCCCCCCGGCCCGGCACACCGGACGACGAAGCCCGGCCGGGTCCGGCCACCGGCGGATCGGCGGCAGCCCCACCGCCGGATTCGGTGGCCGGGAGAGCGGCGGCCGTACCGGGCCGATGGCCCACGCCACCGGACGACGAAGCCCGGCCGGGCCCGACGACCGGCGGGCCACCAGCGGCCCCACCAGGCCGACGCACCATCCCACCGCCGGACCCGGCAGCCGGCGGGGCAGACGTCGTGCCGGGCCCATGGGCCACCCCACCGGACGGCACAACACGACCGGGCGCCATGACCGGCGGACCACCAACGGCCGTACCGGCCCCCCGGCCCGACGCGCCGGGTTCGGCGGCAGTTCCGCCGACGCCGGCGCCGGGCAGGGCGGCGGCCGTACCGGGCCGATGGCCCACGCCACCGGGCGGCGCGGCCCGGCCGGGCTCCGCAGCCGTGACCGGCCGCCCGGTCGCCGTACCGGACCACGGCGACCGGGCGGTGGTGACGTAGCGGATGTTCGGTATGCCGTGTTCGGCGGCCAGGCGGCGCAGGGCGCCGTCGCCCGCCAGGAGTCTGCCGCGGACCAGCAGGGTGGCGCGTGACCGGACGTCGGTTCCGAGGCCACGCACGAGGCGGGACAGCGCGGGCAGCAGGGTGTCGTCCAACGGCTGTCCCGGCATGCCCAGTTCGATGGCGCACACCTCCGGGTCGACGGCCGGTCCGAGCGGTCCGGGACGGGGGCCGTCCGGTGCCCACAGGGCGAGACCGGCCCGGGTCACCGTCGCCTGCCAGCGGTCCGTCAGCCGTACCGTCCCCCGCTCGCTGCCGCCGAGGATCCAGTCGGGCGGGTGGAGCTCCGTCGGCCTGGGTACGGGAGCCCGTCCCTCGGAGTCGACCGGCCCGCAGACCACGGACGACACGAACGGCCGCCAGCTCGGCCTGCCGTCCAGCCCGACCAGCGTGGGCCGGGGAGGTGTTCCGGGCGGTGCGTGGTCGTCGAGCAGCGGCAGGCCGGTGAGCACCTCCACCTCGGTGCCCAGCAGATCGGCGACCGACTGCCCGGTCCTCAGCAGGTCGCGCCGGCCGCCGGGCGCGAGCCGGGTGCGGGCGCGCTCCGCCTCCGGCAGCCCCGCGAGGACGGCGGCGACCTCGTCGGCGGCGACGTCCTCCGCCTGCGGAGCGCCGACCAGCACCGTCAGGCGCTCGAAGTCGACGGGCACGGAGAAGCACAGGTCGTCGGGGGCCGGTCCGGGCGCCTCGGCCGGGCGGATCACCACGCCCGCCGGGATGCGGTCCACGACACAGCCGCCGGCCGTGCGCGCGGGCACCCCGTCCAGCGCCTCCTCCCAGGCGGGCGCCGGTGCGCGCCGGCCCGCCCTCCGGGGCTCCGCACCGGGCGCGAACCGCCACCAGGAGCAGCCGGGGCGGGAGTCGCCGTGGACGAAGAGCGCGCCGCCGGGCGTGATCAGGACGGCCCCGTCCGGAGCCGTCACTTCCAGTTCCCAGGCGTCCGCGATCCTGCGGGCGACGCTGGGCCGGTCCGGCCGGTCGTCACCGGCGCCGGACATCACGAGCCGGACCCGGCCGGTGCCCCGCGCGCGGAGGGAGTCGAGGAGCGCGCCCAGCCGTGCCCAGTGGTCGGCGTCGGGCGCCCCACCCCCGGCGGCGGAGCCCACGATCACCGTGACGACGTCCTCCTCCCTCCCGACGGCGCCCGCCACCTCGGCCACGACGTCCAGCGGGAACGAGTCGTCCTCGACCGAACGCACCAGCAGCACGCCGTCGACGTCCTCGACCGGCGGACCGCCGACGCCCCGGTTTCCGGTGCCGTTCGCACCGTCGTTCGCGCCGGCGGCCGGGCTCGCCGTGCCGCGGCGGCCCGTACCGGAGCCGGACCTGCGGCCCCGGCCCGGCATCACGGACGACCAGCGGCTCACGCGTCCGTCCCCCGCACCGGGCGAACGGCCTCGGTCAGCACCCGCGCGGTACGGCCCACGGGCACGGCGGCGGGGGGCCGCTCCCGCGCACCGTCCCGGACCGCTTCGCGCACGGCGCCGGGGTCCAGCAGCATGCTCACCGCGGCCGAGGGGTTCAGATACAGCACGTGTCCCTCGGGGACACGCGTCACGAGGTCGTCCGCGCCGACGAGCTCGAACGCGAAACGCCCCGAGGTGTGCAGGAACACCGACGAGGTGAACACCGGCACGACCGGCGTCCCGTCCGGCGCCACCGCACTCAGCGGGCCGCCGTCCGGCGCCGTCAGCACGGCCACCTCGCGCCCCACCAGCGCGGCCGGCACCGCCTCACCGGGCCCGTATCCGGTCGACGCGAGCTGGACGGCGCGGTCCACCTCGTCCGCCGGCTCGGGCCAGTCGAGCGCACGCGGGGACGGCCGGTACTCGGGGTTGTCCTCCCACTCGACGATCTCGCCGTCGAGGCCGGACCGCCACCGGCCGGTCATCGCCCACTCCGGGGGCTTCCCCTCCCCGGACCACATCGGGTCGACCACCCCCAGCCAGTGGTCCGGGGCGAGGCGGCCCGCCTCACGGATGTCGTCCGGAACGGGCGGAAGCGCCTCGTCCTGCGGAAGCGCCTCGTCCTGCTGGCTCATCACGGTCCTCATTCGGTGGATCGGGACGACGGTGCGGTCCGTGCCGGGTCGTCCGGGTCGTCGTGCCAGAGGAGGCGGCGCGCGGTCGTGGCGTCCGTGACGACTCCGGTGAGCAGTCCGGACCTCAGTACGGCGCGGACCGCCCCGGCGCCGCGTCCACCGGCCGTGACACCGATCAGCTCCGCGACACCGCGGAGTTCGGCGGCGCCGACGGCGATCGTGCGGGCGCTCAGCTCGGTGGGGATCACCCGGCCCGCGGCGTCCAGGACATGGCCGGCCACCTCGGCGCACGCTCCCGCCTCCCGGAGCCTCTCCCGCTCCCGCTCGGACAGGGCGCCGTACACCGTGGAGTGCGGGGCGTCCCACGCCGCGATGCCGACGACGGCCTTGGTGACCAGGCCGAACCGGTCCAGCGTCTCGGCGGTGGCGGGCTGGCTGCGCAGGACGGCGGCCGTCGCCGCGTCGGGCAGGAGGAACGGGGTGTGGAGCGGGAACGCCCTGCCCCCGCCCGCCGCGGCCGTACGGCGGACCGCGGTGATCGCGGCGTCATGGGCGAGGTCCCGCCCGTGCACCCCGGTCAGCTGGACCACGTCGCACAGCGGCAGCCGGGTGACCGCCTCGCTCAGCGCGTCCACCGCGTGGCTGCCGTCCAGCCCGAGGACGTCACCTTCCTCGGCGATCTCCGAGATCAGCCGGGCCGCCGCCGTGCCGAGCCAGCGGCCGCTCTGACGCTGGTCCGCCGGCGCCGCCGTACCGCCCTCACCGCGGCCCAGGTTGACAACGATGCCGTGCCGGAGCCCGAACCGCTCGGTCAGCGCCCGTCCGAGCGGGACGTCGATCTCGGCCGGGACGGTGATGTCGATCCGCACGATGTCGTGGGCCACGGCCGCGTCGAGGAGGCGCGCCACCTTGAACCGGCTGATGCCGAACTCCTTGGCGATCTCCACCTTCGACCGCTGCTCCAGGTAGAAGCGCCGGGCGACCGCGGCGGCGAGGAGCGTGTCGATCGGCGCGGTTAACGCCACCACCTCAGCCGGTTCGGCCATGTCGTCTCTCCGCGCTCTCATCGGTCGTCAGCTCGCGCCAATTCTCCGGCCAGTTCATCTGTGCGAAGTGATCAGAACATGACGAAGAAGCGACATTGGAGTGACACCAGAGACGTCAGTGACTGCTGAGACCGAACTTTCCACATCCCGAACGGGTCGCCCGTGCCAGGGTGAGGGAAGAAAACATTCGACTCCCCTCCCCCCACCAGCGCCTCAGGGAGCCCCATGCTGCGCGGCATCGACGTGAGTGCGTACCAGCCCTCCTCGTACGACACCGACGGCCTGTCCTTCGTCTTCATCAAGGCGACGGAGGGCCGTTCGTACACCAACCCCAAGCTCTCGGCCCAGACGGAGAGGGCCCGCGACGCCGGTCTGGTCGTCGGTTTCTACCACTTCCTCTGGCCGGGCAACCTCACGGCCCAGGCGGAGTACTTCGTGAGCAAAACCCCGGAGAAGCGGGGCGACATTCTCGCGGTCGACTGGGAGACGACCGGCGAGGGCACGCACGCGAGCAACGCGGAGAAGGACCGCTTCATCAAGAAGGTGAAGGAGCTGCGGCCGCACCACAGGGTGATCCTGTACTGCAATCGGAATTTCTGGCTGACCGTCGACACGACCTCCTACGACGGCGACGGCCTCTGGATCGCCGACTACGTCACCGCCGGAAAGCCCCGCATCCAGGCGAAGTGGCGCTTCCACCAGTACACCGACGACCCACTGGACAAGAACGTCGCGGACTTCTCCAGCGGGTCGGCGCTGAAGGAGTGGGCCCAGGACGCCTGACCCCCGGCACCCACTCGCGGGCCACCCCTACTTGTTCAGGTGCGCCCAGAACTCGTCGAAGGACAGGAGCCTGTCGCCGTTCAGGTCCTGGGACCTGATCACGGCCTCGGCGACCGCCTCGGTGACGTTCCAGTCCCCGCCCTGGGCCAGGGCGGTCTTGAACTCGGCAGCGGTGATGAACCCGTCCCCGTCCGTATCGATCCGCTCGAACTGTTTGCGCGCTTCCTCGATGTCCGCCACCGGTCCGCCCCTCATCTCGTACTTTGCCGTCTTGCTGACGCGGGTCAGATTATCGGGCCGCCTGAGACTTCAGTGCGGCGACCACCCACCGGTGGGCCTTCCCGCGGGTGGAGACTCGATGAGCGCGGGTGGCCGACACACCGCGGGAGCCTTCAGCGGTCCGTCACGCGGATCTCGAACCAGGTGGTCTTGCCGCGGGGCAGCAGGTCCACGCCCCAGCGGTCGGCGAGCCTGTCGACGAGGAAGAGGCCCCGGCCGCTGATGTCCATGGCCTGGACCGGCATGAGACAGGGCAGTCCGCGGGACGGGTCGCGGACCTCGATCCGGATCCAGCCGCGCCGGTGCCGCATGCGGAGGCCGAAGACGCGGGCGCCGGTGTGCCGTACGGCGTTGCCGACCAGTTCGGAGACGAGCAGGACGGCGTCCTCGGCGGTCCTGGCGGCGAGGCCCCACTCCCGCAGGACGACCACCTGGACGAGCCGGCGGGCGGTGGCGGCGGACTCGGGGCGGGACGGCAGCGGAACTTCCGCCTCCGCCGGGTTGCCGTACAACTCAACTGCCTTCAGGGCGCGTTCGTCCTCGACCGTCGGCGACCAGCGCGACGCGGTCGCACGTCCGTCTCCCCGCGGCTGCTCCATGCCCTCCAGCCCCGCCATGCCCCCATCATGGCCGCCCGAGGGGACCCCGGGGGCCGTTCCGGGGGAATGCGCCCCCCGTACGCCCCTGCCCGGCAAGAGGTCGGCGGCATGTGCCGATGGCGCTCCAGAACCCCCGAAAGCCCGCCCGACCTGGGGAAACGACTCGCTCTCAGGCAATCGAAGGGCTCCCTCGACACGAACGGCTTAAGGGTGCACCAAGGCTCCCATAAACCGCTCCATCGAGGGACCCCCATCAGACATCACGTCAATTGCAAGCCCACGGACGGCTTCTCACCGGAACTTCGCCTTGCCCGGACCCTCCTCCACGAAGCTGCGCATCCCCCGCTCCCGGTCCTCGGTGGCGAACAGGCCAGCGAACCAGTTCCGTTCGACGGCGAGGCCGGTGTCGATGTCCGTCTCAAGGCCGGTGTCGACCGACTCCTTCGCCGCGCGCAGCGCGATCGCCGGACCCTGGGCCAGCTTCGCGGCCCACGCGTGCGCCTGCGCGTAGACCTCCTCCGCGGGCACCACCCGGTCCACCAGGCCGAGCGCCAGCGCCTCGTCGGCCCGCACCTGGCGGCCCGTGAAGATGAGGTCCTTGGCCTTGGAGGGGCCGATCAGCCGGGACAGCCGCTGGGTGCCGCCCGCGCCCGGGATCAGGCCGAGCAGGATCTCGGGCTGGCCCAGCTTGGCGTTCTCCCCGGCGATGCGGTAGTCGGCGCAGAGCGCCAGCTCGCACCCGCCGCCGAGCGCGTACCCGGTGACGGCGGCCACGACCGGCTTGGGGATGCGGGCCACGGCCGTGAAGGAGTCCTGGAGGGCCTTGGAGCGCAGGACCATCGCCGCATGGTCCATGGCCTGCATCTCCTTGATGTCCGCGCCCGCCGCGAACACCTTCTCCCCGCCGTGGATCACCACGGCGCGCACGTCCTCGCGCCGCGTGGCCTCCTCGGCGAGCTCCTTCAACCGGTCCTGCGTGGCGACGTCCAGCGCGTTCATGGGCGGCCGGTCCAGCCGCAGCGTGCCGACGCCTTCGGCGACTTCGAGATGTACGGTCATGCCCCGCAGGTTAGCGGTCGTTCACACGCGGGGGTACCGCCGGTACGTCGCGGGTGCGCCCGGCGTGACCCCCTTGCCGGAGTCCGCACCACTCCGGCTACGCGTTCGACACGGGCTCCGGCCGAGGAGCCCGCACCCGGCAGCGGCCGTCGGCCGGGTGCCGTCCGCCGGCATCACCTGCCGGCCGCGTCCGGATGCCCGGTCGCGGTGACGTGCCGACGAGGGCCCACGACGTCAACGCGCGCTCGGACGACCGACCATGCTCCCAGCTCCTCGTGGGTCACTCACCACCCGCACGGCAGCCCGCGGCACTCCGGCGGGAAACCGGTTGAGCACCGGGGCGGGCGTCCCTGCGCGGCCCCGCGTTCTGGGCCCGGCACGCGCGTGAACGACAGCGGCCCCGGTGCGGTACCTCGCACCGGGGCCGGACGCATCGCGCGCGGAGGCTAGGCCTTCCACTTCTCCCAGGACATGTTCCAGCCGTTGAGGCCGTTGTCCGGGGCGATGGTGGCGTCGTTGGAGTTCTTGACGACCACGACGTCACCGATCATCGACCGGTTGAAGAACCAGGCCGCCGGCGCCTCCTTGTCCCAGCCGCCGCGCACGTCGCGCAGACCGACGCAGCCGTGGCTGGCGTTGCGGTTGCCGAAGGCGTCGCCGCCCCAGTAGTTGCCGTGCAGGAAGGTGCCGGAGGTGGACAGACGCATGGCGTGCGGGACGTCCTTGATGTCGTACTCGCCGCCGTAGCCGACCGTCTCGCCGTTCATCCGGGTGACCGTCAGCTTCTCGCTGATGACCATCTTGCCGTTCCAGGTCTCGTAGCCGGGCGCGCCGGTGGTGACCGGGATGGTCTTGAGGAGTTTGCCGTCCCGCATGACCTTCATCGTGAGCTTCTTGGCGTCGACGACGGAGACCTGCTCGCGGCCGATGGTGAAGGAGACCTTCTTGGACTGCTCGCCGTAGACGCCGTCGCGGCCCTCGACCCCGTCGAGGTTGAGGTCGACGGTGACCTTGGTGCCGGCCTTCCAGTACTTCTCCGGGCGGAAGTCGAGGCGGTCGTTGCCGAACCAGTGGCCCTCGACCTCGACGGCCGGCTCGGTGGTGATGCGGATGGCCTTCTCGACGTCCTCGGGGTGGGTGATGCCCCGGGTGAAGCGGAGCGAGAACGGCATGCCCACACCGACCTTGGAGCCGTCCTCGGGAGTGAAGGTGCCGACGAAGGTGTTCTTCGGTGTCAGCGTGGTGAAGCTGGAGTCCTCGGCCGCGGTGCGGCCCTCGGAGTCCTTGGCGACCGCGTGCACCGTGTACTTGGTGGCGGCGGCCAGGTGGGTGGACGGCGTCCAGGTGGCGCCGTCCCCGGATATCTCCCCGTCGATCCTGTCGCCGTCCGGGTTCTTGACGACGACCTCGGTCAGTTCGCCCTTGCTCGCGTTCACCTTCAGCGCGCCGCTGGTCTCGACGGACTTCGCGCCGTCCTCGGGCGCGATGCCGACCACGGCCTCGGACTGCTTGCTCTGCGCGGCGGTGGAGTCCTTGCCCTTGCCGTCGCCCGAGCCGGTACCCGACTCCGACCCTCCGCCGCCGCAGGCGGTCACCGCCAGCATCACGCCGAGTGCCAGCGCCGCCAGCTTCCTTCCGCCGCGCCCCCGCGCACCGGCCGGCGCCGCCCCCGATATGGGCCCCACGTTCACTTGTTTCTCCCCTCGGCGGGCCCAGTCCCTGCCGGACCCGCACCCCCGCGCGCCCCTCGCGCGCTCGGGCATAGTAACCACAGGCCAGGGGCGTTCGAGGCGGCGGGTTTGTCACCGTTCCGTTCCAAGTTCAACGGCCCGCCCGAGGGTTCGGGTCAGCGGCGCTTCACCGCACCGCCCGCCGTCCACTCCTTCCAGTTCATGTTCCAGCCGCCGAGGCCGTTGTCCGGGGCGACCTTCTTGTCCTTGCTGTTGACGACCTCGACGACGTCGCCGATGAGGCTGCGGTCGAAGAACCAGCCCGCCGGGGTGTCCGCCCCGCCGCCCTTCACATCGCGCAGACCGACGCAGCCGTGGCTGACGTTGGAGTCGCCGAAGACGCCGGTGTCGGCCCAGTAGTTGCCGTGCAGGAAGGTGCCGGAGCCGGTCAGGCGGATGGCGTGCGGGACGTCGGGGATGTCGTACTCGCCCTTGCCGTCGTCGTCGGTGAAGCCGACCGTCGCGCCGTTCATGCGGGTGACCTCGAGCATCTCGGTGATCACCATTCTGCCGTTGTACGTGGGCGTCTTCCGCGCCCCCGCCGTGATCGGAACCGTGGCCAGCAGTTCTCCGTCCCGGCGCACCCGCATGGTGTGCTCGGCGGCGTCCACCACCGACACCTGGCTGCGGCCCACGGTGAAGGTGAAGGTGCGGTGCTGGAGGCCGTAGACGCCCGGTGCTCCCTCGACGTCGCGCAGGTTCAGGTCGACGGTGACCTCGGTACCGGGTTTCCAGTAGTGCTCGGGGCGGAAGTCGAGCCGGGAGCCGCCGAACCAGTGCGGGCGGATCTCGACGGCCGGACGGGCGGTGACGCGGACGGCGCGTTCGACGGCCGCACGGCGGGTGATCTTCCGGTTGAACTCCAGGGAGACGATCATTCCGGTGCCGACGGTGGAGCGGTCCTCGGGGGCGACGTAGCCGATGAAGCGTTCCTCCGGGACATACGTCGTGAAGGTGGTGTGCCGGGCGGAGCGGTGGCCGTCGCCGTCCACGGCCACCGCGTCGACGGTGTACTTCGCGGCGAGCGCGAGCCGTTCGTCGTCGGGTTTCCAGGTCAGTCCGTCCCCGGAGATCCGCCCCGGGACCGGCGACTCCCGCGCGTCCCGCGACGCGACGACCTTCACCGACTCCAGCCGCCCGTCCGGCACCCGCACCCGCAGCGCCGAGCCGGGGCGTACGTCCTTGCTGCCGTCGTCGGGCGACACGCGGATGACGTCCCCGGCGGCCGGGGGCCCGAACGCCCCGCCGGCGGTGTCGTCCGCGGTGCAGCCGGCGGCTCCGGTCAGCAGTCCTGCCCATGTCATTACGGCGGCCAGCGCGGCCCTCGCGCGCCGTGCGCGCCCTTGTACGTACCTCACGCGGTACCCAACGACGGGCCTCGCCTCCGGGAAACGACCATGCCGCCCCCGGGGAAACGTGAGTGCGAGGCACCCTCTGGGCAGAACAGTGGGAGGACGACGCGCCGGGGAGCCACGGCCGAGCCGATGACAAGTGCCCTGCTCCCCTGTCCGCCGCCGTCCCCCACGAGCCGCGGGAGGCTGACAGGTGTCCAGCGCAGCCGAGCAGGAGGCGGTGGCCTCGGAACGGGCCACCGGGGACGGGCGCCCGGCCGCCGTCGTGAACGGCGCGCGGCCGGCGCCGCCCGTGCCCACGGTGCCCGTGCGGCCGGGCCGGCCGACGCCGCTGGGTGCCCGGTTCCGGGTCGGCCCGGACGGGGTGGCGGGGACCAACTTCGCCTTGTGGGCCGGCGGGGCGGAGGGGGTCGAGCTGTGTCTGTTCGACGAGCGGGGCAGGGAGAGCAGGGCCCGGCTCGCCGAGCTGACGCACGGGATCTGGCACGGTTTCGTGCCGGGTGTGCTGCCGGGGCAGCGGTACGGCTACCGGGTGCACGGCCGCTGGGACCCGTGGACGGGCGCCCGCTGGAATCCGGCGAAGCTGCTGCTCGATCCGTACGCGCGTGCGGTGGACGGAGCCAAAGGGAATGATTACAGCTCGCTGCCGCCCGAGGTGTACGGCCACGTCCGCGACTGGCCCGAGCAGCATGTCGCGGACACCGTGCGCGACGACCGGGACTCCGCGCCGTACGTCCCCAAGGGCGTGGTCGTCCACGACGACGACGACTGGGCGGACGACCACCGGCCGAAGACGCCGTGGGCGGACTCGGTGATCTACGAGCTGCACGTCAAGGGCTTCACGCGGCGGCACCCCGGCATCCCCGAGGAGCTGCGCGGCACCTACGCCGGTCTCGCGCACCCGGCGGCGATCGAGCACCTGGTCCGGCTGGGCGTCACGGCCGTGGAGCTGCTGCCGGTGCACCAGTTCGCGCACGAGGACCATCTGCTGCGGCGGGGACTGCGCAACTACTGGGGCTACAACTCCATCGGCTACTTCGCCCCGCACGCCGGGTACGCGGCCTCCGGGACGAGGGGGCAGCAGGTCGGTGAGTTCAAGCGGATGGTGCGCGCCCTGCACGCGGCCGGCATCGAGGTGATCCTCGACGTGGTCTACAACCACACGGCGGAAGCGGGCGAGCTGGGGCCCACACTCTCCCTGAAGGGCGTCGACAACCGCGGCTACTACCGCCTCCAGCCGGACGCGCGCCGCTACGCCGACTACACCGGCTGCGGCAACACCCTGCACGTCGTCCAGCCGCACGTCCTGCGCCTGATCACGGACTCCCTGCGCTACTGGGTGACGGAGATGGGCGTCGACGGCTTCCGTTTCGACCTGGCGGCGGCCCTGGCCCGCTCGATGCACGACGTCGACATGCTCTCCCCGTTCCTCGCGGTGATCGCGCAGGATCCGGTGCTGCGCCGGGTGAAGCTGATCGCCGAGCCGTGGGACGTCGGCTCCGGGGGCTACCAGGTGGGCGCGTTCCCGCCGCTGTGGACGGAGTGGAACGACCGCTACCGCGACGCCGTACGGGACTTCTGGCGGCACGCGCTGCCGGACGTACGGGAGATGGGCTACCGGCTGTCCGGGTCCAGCGACCTGTACGCCTGGGGCGGACGGCGGCCGTACGCCTCGGTCAACTTCGTCACCGCGCACGACGGTTTCACCCTGCGCGACCTCGTGTCGTACGACCGCAAGCACAACGAGGCGAACGGCGAGGGAAACCGGGACGGCACGGACGACAACCGGTCCTGGAACGGCGGCGCGGAGGGAGAGACGGACGACGAGGGCGTACGGGCCCTGCGGCGGCGGCAGCTGCGGAACCTGCTGACCACGCTGCTGCTGTCGACGGGCGTGCCGATGCTGGTGGCGGGCGACGAGATGGGCCGCACCCAGCGCGGCAACAACAACGCCTACTGCCAGGACAACGAGACCGGCTGGGTGGACTGGACACTGGTGGACGACCCGGACTGGCGGCCCCTGCTGGAGCTGACCTCCCGGCTGATCGCCCTGCGCCACCGGCACCCGGTGCTGCGCCGCCGGGCCTTCTTCTCGGGGCGCGCGCACTCCGCGGACGGGCTGCGCGACCTGGCCTGGTTCACCCCGCGCGGCACGGAGATGACCGAGGACGACTGGTACGCGCCGGCCGCCACGCTCGGCATGTACCTCTCCGGCCGGGACATCCCGGGGCGCGACGAGGACGGGGCGCCGATCCTCGACGACAGCTTCCTGGCCGTCCTGCACGCGGGGGAGGGACCGGTGGAGTTCGAGCTGCCGGGCCCGCCGTGGGCCGGGCGGTACGAGGTGGTCGTCGACACCGGGCGGGAGGAGCAGGGCCGGGAGCCCGGCGTGGAGCACCGCGCGGGGAGGCGGATCACCGTGCCGGGACGGTCGGTGCTGCTGCTGCGGGTGCTGGACTGACCACGCGGCGGCGGTCAGCCCAGGATGCCCCGGTCGTACCCGACCGCGACCGCGGCCGCGCGGTCCTTGGCGTCGAGCTTGCCGAAGATGTGGGTGAGGTGGGTCTTCACGGTCGCCTCGCTGATGAACAGTTCGCGGGCGATCTCGCGGTTGGACGTGCCCTTGGCGACCAGGGCCAGCACCTCGCGTTCGCGGGCGGAGAGCGGCTCGTTGCCGGGGGCGGCGGGCGTGCGGACGGCCGAGACCAGGCGGGACGCGACGGCCGGGGACAGCACCGTACGGCCCCGGGCCGCCGCGCGGACGCCGGTGAACAGTTCCTCGCGGGGCGCGTCCTTGAGTAGATAGCCGGTGGCGCCCGCCTCGATGGCGGGGATCGTGTCGGAGTCGGTGTCGTACGTGGTCAGCACCAGCACCCGCGCGCGGGCGCCCCGGCGGGACAGTTCCCGGATGGCCTCGACCCCGCCCCCGCCCGGCATCCGCAGGTCCATGAGGATCACGTCGGGATCCAGGACGGCGGCCCGCTCCAGCGCCTCCGCCCCGTCGGCCGCCTCACCGAGGACGTGGAATCCGGGCGCGGAGTCGAACATGCCGCGCAGGCCGTCCCGGACGACGGGGTGGTCGTCGACGATGAGGAGGGAGATCGCGGTCTCGTCGGTCAGGGCGTCACCGGTCGGGGAGCAACCGGTCACGGCTTCGGCGGTGATGGCGTCATCGGTCATGGCGGACCAACGGTACGCGAGCGGAGACCGCCGTGCCGCCGCCCGGTTCGGTTTCGATGGTGAGCGCTCCTGCGACGCGTTCGGCGCGGGCCCGCATGCCGTCGAGGCCGAAGCCGCCGGTGCGGGTGCGCGCGGGGACGGCGAGCGGGTCGAAGCCCCGGCCGTCGTCGCGGATGTCGAGGGTGACCTCGTCGCCCATGTAGGACAGGGTGACGCCGACCCGGGTGGCGGCGGCGTGGCGGGCGGCGTTGGACAGGGCCTCCTGGACGATGCGCAGCAGGGTGGCCGCGACCTCGTCGTGCAGCGGCTCGACGGTGCCGGTGACCGTGAACCCGGCCCGCACGTCCGTGCGTTCGCCCCACTCCGTGACGGTCTTCTTCAGGGCGTCGGGGAGTCCGTCGTCGGCGAGGGCGACCGGGGAGAGGTTGTGCACGGAGCGGCGGGCCTCGCCGAGGCTGTGGCGGGCCAGGGTGAGTGCCCGGTCCATGTGGGTGCGGCCCAGGGCCGGTTCGGGGGTGTTCGCCGCGACCCGGAGCTGGGCGATGATGCCGGTCAGACCCTGGGCGATGGTGTCGTGGATCTCGGCGGCGAGCCGCCGGCGCTCGTCGGCGACCCCGGCCTCCCGTGCCTGGACGAGGAGTTGGGTGTGCAGGGCGGCGTTCTCGTCGAGGGCCTGCTGCAACGCCTTGTTGGTGCGTTCGAGTTCGGCGATGGTGTCCAGCCGGGCCCGGCCGCGGGCCTCCTCCAGGTCGGCGAAGTGACCGAAGAGGAAGACCAGCATGCTGTTGGCCCCCAGGAGGGCGCCGAAGAGCACCCAGCCCAGCCTTTCGTCCGGCGGCAGCCCGCCCGACTGGGAACCCGCCATGGTCACGGCGGTGGCGAACAGGCCGGTCTTGCGCCAGCGGCGCGGAAGCAGCCGCTCGGTGCTGAAGTAGCCGATGACGGCGTAGAAGGCGAACAGCGGGTTCAGCCAGGTGAGGGCGAATCCGATCGCCCAGCGCAGTGCGTAGTGCCGGGCGCCCGCCGTGGACGGCCCGGGGCGGGTACGCACGGCCCTGTTCCACCGCAGCTCCAGGACGACGGCCACGGCGATGAGGGCTCCGCAGGCCCAGCGTTCACCGGTGCTCATGCCGAGGACGTCGGCGGTCGCCCAGGCGATCAGGGAGCTCATCACCAGGAGCCCGTACGGGCCCCAGCGGTCGAACACCGCCCACCGGTCGTCGAGCGCCGTCGTCTCCGTCATGGCGTCATTGTCGGCCACGTCCGCCCCTCCCCTCCAGGTCGTCATTCCCAGCGGAACCAGCGCGAGGCGACCGCCGCGAGCAGCACCGTCCAGCCCGCCAGTACCGCGAGGTGCGTCCCGCCCGGCCAGTCGCCCGCCGCGGCGTCGTTCAGGGCCTGGGCGGCGGCGCCGAACGGGGTCCAGCCGACAATGCCGGCCAGCATGTCCGGCATGGCCTCGACCGGGAGCCACACGCCCGCGCAGAACATCGCGGGGAAGAGCGCGGTCGATCCGACCGCGGTGGCGATCTTCGCGGTGCGCGCCAGGGCGGAGAGCACGGCGCCCAGGGCGAGACAGGCGAGCAGGGCGAGCAGCAACGCCAGGAGGTAGCCGAGCGGCTGCTCCGGCAGGGCCACGTCGAAGGCGAGCCGGCCGACGGCGAGGGCGGCCAGGGCGGAGAGCAGCGAGGCGCCGCCGAACACCACCGTCTGCGCGGTCAGCAGGGCGGCGGGACGTACCGGTGTGGTGGACATCCGGCGCAGGATGCCGGTCTCCCGGTATCCGGTGAGGGTCTGCGGCATGGCCTGGAGTCCGGCGACGAGCAGTCCGAGGAGGACGGCCACCGGCACGTAGGCGTCGATCGGACGCAGGCCGCCGAGGTCGGGGTCGGCCTCACCGAAATCCGGAATGAGACCCAGGATCCCCAGCAGCAGGGTGGGGAAGAGCAGGATCCAGAAGATGCTGCCGGGTTCGCGCCGGAAGAGGCGGATCTCGGTCCGCAGGACGGCGGTGTCGAGGACGTCTGTGCTCATGCCGGGGCCTCCGTGAGGTCCAGGAAGGCGTCGTCCAGCGTGGCGTCGGTGACGCGCAACTGGTGGGCGGTGACGCGGGTGCGGGCGAGGAGGGTGATGACGGCGTTGACCGTCTCGTCGGTGCCGGACAGGGTGACCCGGCCGTCCTTGTGCCGGACCGACGCGAGCTGCGGCAGCGCGCTCAGGTCGGCGTCGTCCAGCGGGGCGGACGGGGTGAAGCTGATGATGGTGGCGCCCGCCGAGCGGCGGATCAGCCCGGCCGGGGTGTCCAGGGCGGCGACCCGCCCCTTGTCGATCACCGCGATGCGGTCGCAGAGGCGCTGGGCCTCCTCCATGAAGTGCGTGACGAGGAGGACGGTGACGCCGCCCGCGCGGATGTCCTCGATGAGTTCCCAGGTGTCGCGCCGGGCGCGCGGGTCGAGGCCGGTGGTGAGTTCGTCCAGTACGACGATCCTCGGGTCGCCGATCAGGGCGAGCGCGATGGACAGGCGCTGCTTCTGGCCGCCGGAGAGCTTGGCGAACCGGGTGGTCAGCTTCGGGGTGAGGCCGAGGCGTTCGGCGAGCGGGCGCCAGTCGGCGGGGCGCGGGTAGAAGGAGGCGTACAGCTCCAGGGCCTCGCGGACGGTGAGTCTGGGCTGGAGTTCGCTCTGCTGGAGTTGGGCGCCGAGGACGCGGGTGACCTCCTTGTGGTCGGCGACGGGGTCGAGGCCGGTGACGCGGACGCGGCCCGCGTCGGGGACGCGCAGGCCCCCCACGCATTCGACGGTGGTGGTCTTGCCGGCGCCGTTCGGGCCGAGGATCCCGAAGATCTCGCCCTCCTCGACGGCGAAGGAGACACCGTCGACGGCCGCACGGCCCCCGTAGGACTTGCGCAGATCGGTGACGTCGATGACGGACATGGCTCCAGCGTCGCCGCGCGGCGGGCACCGGCACATCGGCCGGTACGCTCGAACGGGTATCGGCCGATCGGCTGATGCACGCGTACGACTTCCCCGTAGGCGCAGGTCGTAGGGCCAGCGGCGGAAGGCGGTCCGGCCGAAACTCGGTGGGCAGGGTCAGTGGCGATCCGTAGGCTCGCTGCTGATGCCCACTACACCTTCTCCCCCGGAGTCCCGCTCCACCGTGCGTACGCTGCTGCGGCTGTGGCCGTTCGTACGGCCCGTGCGGGCGCGGCTGTTCACCGCCGCGTTCATCGCGATCGTCGCCTCCTGCATCGGCCTGGTCATCCCGCTCGTCCTGAAGTGGATGGTCGACGGGCCGGTCGCCGACCGGGATCCGGCGGGGGTGTGGCTGGGCGCGCTGTACCTGCTGCTGCTCGGGCTGGCGGAGGCACTGCTGTTCGGGCTCCGGCGGTGGCTGGTGGCGCGTCCGCTGTCGCATGTCGAGGCTTCGATGCGGGCGGATCTGTACCGGCACCTGCAGCGGCTGCCGGTCGCCTTCCACGACCGCTGGCCGTCGGGGCAGTTGCTGTCGCGGGCCACGACGGATCTGATGCTGCTGCGGATGTTCCTTGCCTTCCCGTTGACGTTCTTGCTGGTCAACGGGGTGACGATTCTCGTCGGCGTGATCATCATGCTGGTCCAGGACTGGACGCTGGGGCTGGTCGTCCTGGTGCCGGCCGTGCCGGTGCTGGTCACGTGCGTGGTGTTCGAGAAGCGGTACTCCGGGGCGGCGCGGCAGGCGCAGGACCAGGTGGGTGATCTGACGACGGTGGTCGAGGAGGGTGTGCTCGGCATCCGGATCATCAAGGGGTTCGGGCGGCACCGCAGTCAGGCGCGGGCGTTCCGGGAGCTGTCGGGGGAGCTGCGGGGGACGGAGCTGCGCAAGGCGCGGCTGCTGGCGACGATCCTGGGCGTCATCGTGACGCTTCCGGAGCTTGCCATCGGGGCGGCTCTGGTGCTGGGGACCGTGCGGGTGGCGGACGGGGAGTTGTCCGCGGGGACGTTGGTGGCGTTCCTGTCGACCGCGCTCGCCCTGCGGTGGCCGGTGGACTCGATCGGCTTCCTGCTGGCGATGAGCCAGGAGGCCGCGACGGCCACGGAGCGGTACTTCGAGGTGATGGACGCGGAGCCGGAGTCCTCCGCAACTGCGGGCAGTCGTGCCGCCGCAGCCGCGGGCAGTCGTGCCGCTGGGGCGGCACGGGTGGGCGCGGCGGCACCTCGTAGCGCCGAGCGGCGCACCCACCCCCCGGCCGACACCAACACCGGCACCGGCACCGGCACCGGCACCGGCAGCATCGAAGGCCTACGGTTCGAGAACGTCAGCTTCCGGTACCCCGACGCACCCGACGGGTCGCCCCCCGTACTGCACCGCGTCGACCTCCACATCCGCCCCGGCGAGTCCCTCGCCCTCGTCGGCGCCACCGGCAGCGGCAAGACCACGCTCACCGCCCTCGTCCCGCGACTGCACGAAGTCACCGAGGGCCGCATCACCCTCGACGGAACGGACATCACCGAGATGTCCCGCGAGGAACTGCGCTCCCGCGTCGCCGTCGCCTTCGAGGAACCCACCCTCTTCTCGGCCAGCGTCGGCGAGAACGTACTGATGGGCGGCGGGGACGGCGAGGCCGATCTGGAGCGCGCCCTCGCCGTCGCCCAGGCCGACTTCGCGCACGCGTTGCCGCAGGGCACGGACACCCAGGTCGGCGAACAGGGCCTCAGCCTCTCCGGCGGCCAGCGCCAGCGCCTCGCGCTGGCCCGCGCCGTCGTCGGACGCCCCGACTTCCTGGTCCTCGACGACCCGCTCTCCGCGCTCGACGTGCACACGGAGGCCGCCGTCGAGGCGGCCCTGCGCCGGGTGCTCGCGGACACCACCGCCCTCATCGTGGCCCACCGCCCCTCCACGGTCCTGCTCGCCGACCGGGTCGCCCTGCTCTCCGGCGGCCGGATCACCGCGGTCGGCACCCATCACGAACTGCTGCACACCGACCCCGAGTACGCGCACCTCATGTCCGGCGCCCCCGCGGGGGAACAGGAGGACGAGCGATGACGGCGGCCACCACCACACCCGTCAAGGACGAGGACGACGACCGGACCCCGCCGTCCGACGACCCCTTCGACCGGGACCAGCTGCCCACTCCCCCGGGCGCCACCGGCGTACTGCTGCGTTCCCTGCTGTCTCCCCTGCGGGGCAGGGTCGCCGTCACCGCGCTGTTGCTGCTGCTCCAGCAGGCCGCCGTGCAGGCCGGCCCGCTGCTGGTGGCGTACGCCATCGACCGGGCCGTGCCCGCGTTCCGCGGCGACGACAACGGGCCGCTGATCGCGGTGGCGGTCGGCTACCTGCTGTGCGCGGTGGCGGCCGGCGCGCTGCAGTACGGCTTCGTCACCGCCTCCGCCCGGGTCAGCCAGGACGTGCTGCTCGACCTGCGCGGCCGTATCTTCCGGCACGCGCAGGCCCTCAGCGTCGACTTCCACGAGCGCTACACCTCCGGCCGGCTGATCTCCCGCTCCACCACCGACGTCGAGTCCCTGCGGGAGCTGCTGGAGGAGGGCCTGCAGGAACTGGTCATGGTCATCCTGTCGGCCGTCTACATCTCGGTACTGCTGCTCTGGCTGGACCTCGGGCTCGGTGCCGTCGCGGTGGTGTCCTTCGTGCCGCTGTACCTGCTCGTACGGTCGTACCGGCGGCGGGCGGGGCGGGTGTACCGGAAGCGGTCGACGGCCATCGCGGCGGTGATCGTGAAGTTCGTCGAGACGATGAACGGCATCCGGCCGGTGCGCGCCTTCCGCCGGGAGGCCGCCAACGAGGCCGACTTCGCGGTGCTGAACCGGCGGCATGAACGCAGCAACGGCGACGCGCTCCTTGAGATGGCCCGCTATGTCGTCGGCTCCCGGGTCACCGCCAACACGACGGTCGCGCTGATCGTGCTGTGGGGCGCCTACCGGGTCGCGGACGCCTCGCTGGAGCTCGGCGTACTGGCGGCGGCGGTCCTGTACCTCCGCCGGCTGTACGACCCGATCGACCGGCTCGGCATGTTCCTGAACTCCTACCAGTCGGCGGCGGCCTCGCTGGAGAAGATCGCCGGTCTGCTGGCCCAGACCCCGTCCGTGCCCGAGCCGGTGGCGCCCCGGGAGCTCCCGGAGCGGCGCTCCGGGCTCCCCGGCCGCGAGGTCGTCTTCGACGACGTCCGGTTCGCGTACCGCACCGGCGGCGAGGTGCTGCCCCGCTTCGGCCTCGCCCTCCCGGCCGGGCAGACCGTCGCGGTCGTCGGCTCCACCGGCGCGGGCAAGTCGACGCTGGCGAAGCTGCTCGCCCGCTTCTACGACCCCACCGACGGCCGCGTGCTGCTCGACGGGGTGGACCTGCGCGACCTCACGGGGCGCGATCTGCGGCGCGAGGTGGTGATGGTGACGCAGGAGGCGTTCCTGTTCTCCGGCACGGTCGCCGAGAACATCTCCATCGGCCGGCCGGACGCCACCCGCGAGGAGATCGAGCAGGCGGCGAAGGAGATCGGCGCGCACGACTTCATCGCCGCCCTGCCCGACGGCTACGACACCGATGTACGCAAGCGGGGCGGCCGCATCTCGGCCGGTCAGCGCCAGTTGGTCGCCTTCGCGCGGGCGCTGCTCGCGGACCCGGCGGTGCTGATCCTCGACGAGGCGACCAGTTCGCTGGACGTCCCCGGCGAGCGGGCGGTGCAGCGGGCGATGGCGACGGTGCTGAAGGGGCGTACGGCTGTGGTGATCGCGCACCGGCTGTCGACGGTGGAGATCGCGGACCGGGTGCTGGTCATGGAGCACGGACGGATCGTGGAGGACGGCAGCCCGGCCGAACTGATCGCGGGCACGGGCAGGTTCGCCGATCTGCACCGGGCCTGGCGGGACAGCCTGGCGTAGGCGCGACGGCGCGCAGGGGGGAACGAGCGATGATCGACGCGTACGAGGACCCCGGCACGCCCGACCGCCGGGGCGGGACCCGCTATCTGTGGTGGCTGGTGCGGCGGCAGCCGGGGCGGTGCCTGGCGGGGGCGGCGCTCAGCTGTGTGTGGATGGTGCTGCTGGCAGCGACGCCGTACGCGATGTCCCGGGCGGTGGACGACGGGCTGGAGCCGGGCGACATGGGGGCGCTGGCGCTGTGGACCGGCGCCCTGTTCGTGGTGAACGGGTTCAACTCCTGGCTGAGCATCATGCGGCACCGCACGATGACGCGGGTGCGGATGGACGCCAACTTCCGCACGGTGAAGGTGGTCGTCGGGCAGACGGTGCGGCTGGGGGCCTCGCTGGAGCGGCGGGCCGGGGCCGGGGAGGTCGTCACCATCGGGGTGGGCGACGTGCAGACGATCGCCATGGCCCTCACGACGGTCGGGCCGGGGGTCGGCGCGGTCGTGGCGTATGCCGTGGTGGCCGGGCTGCTGCTGTCGGTGTCGCCGCTGCTGGCCGTGGTGGTGCTGCTGGGGGTGCCGGTGATCGGTCTCGCCGTGGGGCCGCTGGCGGGGTGGCTGCAGGGCGCGGAGACGGAGTACCGGGAGCGGCAGGGCGTGCTGACCGCGCGGATCGGGGATCTGGCGGGCGGGCTGCGGGTGCTGAGCGGGCTGGGCGGGAAGAACCTGGTCGCCGACGCGTTCCGCCGGGATTCGGGGCGGCTGCGGGAGCAGGGCTACCGGGTCGGGGCCGTGACCAGCTGGATGCAGGCGCTCGCCGCGGGACTGCCGACGCTGTTCCTCGCGGGGGTGACCTGGATCGCGGCCCGGCAGGCCGCGCAGGGGCGGATCAGCGTGGGCGAGCTGGTGTCGGTGTACGGCTACGTCGCCGTCCTGGTGTGGCCGGTGATGTTCCTCATCGAGTGCGGTCACTCGCTGAGCCGGGGTGTGGTGGCCGCCCGGCGGGTGACGGCGCTGCTGCGGCTCGAGCCGCCGGCCGACGCCGCCACCGCCGATCCGCCGGCCGGGCCGTCCGTGCTGGCGGACCCGGAGTCGGGGGTGCGGGTGTCGCCGGGCCGGCTGACCGCGCTCGCCGCCGCGCGTCCCGCCGACGCGCTCGCCGTGGTGGACCGGCTCGGGCGCTATGCGCCGTCGGCGGTCACCTGGGGCGGGGTCCGGCTGGACGGGATCGCGCTCGCGCGGGTGCGGGAGCGGATCCTGGTCGCCGACCCGGAGGCCGATCTGTTCGCCGGTCCGCTGCGGGAGGTGGTGGCCGGGCGCGGGGATCCGCCCGACGAGGACGTGCTGCGGGCGCTGCGCGCGGCCGCCGCCGACGACATCGTGCAGGGGCTGCCCGAGGGGCTGGACTCGGTCGTGTCCGCGCAGGGCCGCAGCCTCTCCGGCGGTCAGCGGCAACGGGTGCGGCTGGCGCGGGCGCTGCTGGCCGACCCGGAGGTGCTGCTGGCGGTGGAGCCCACCTCGGCGCTCGACGCGCACACCGAGGCCACGGTCGCGGACCGGCTGCGCGCGGCCCGGAAGGGACGTACGACACTGCTGGCCACCACCTCGCCGCTGGTGCTGGACCGGGCCGACCTGGTGCTCTTCCTGGCCGACGGGAAGGTGGTGGCGAGCGGCGGCCACCGTGAACTGCTCGACGCCGAGCCCGGATACCGGGAACTGGTGGCCAGGGACGCCGACGAGAGCGCCGCCGAGGAGGTCGTGGGATGAGCGGGGAACGGCTCCCCCTCGCCGGGCCCGCCGATGTGCGCCGGGCGTCGGTGGGGCTGGTGCGGGCGGACGGGCGGGCCTTCGCCGGCGTCCTGGTCCTGAACGCGCTGGCCGCCCTGGCGGGGCTGGCCGGGCCCTGGCTGCTCGGCCGGATCGTCGACGAGGTGCGCGACGGGGGCGGGGTGGCGGTGGTGGACCGGCTGGCGCCGGTCATCGTGGCGTGCGCGGTCGCGCAGTTGCTGCTGTCCCGCTGGGCCCGGTACGTGGGGCACCGCTTCGGGGAGCGGACGCTGGCGCGGGTGCGGGAACGGTTCGTCGACCGGGTCCTGGCGCTGCCGTCGTCGGTGGTGGAGCGGGCGGGCACCGGTGATCTGACGGCGCGGGGGACGGCCGATGTGACCGCCGTCGGTACGACCCTGCGCGACGCCGGGCCTTCGCTGCTGGTCAACGGGGTGCAGTCGCTGTTCGTGATGGCGGCGGTCGTCGTGGTGGATCCGCTGCTCGGCGCCCTCGGGCTGCTGTGTCTCACGCCGATCCGGGTCGCGGTGCGCTGGTACCTGCGCCGGGCCCGGGACGCCTACCTCGCCGAGGGCGCGGCCAACTCGGACGTGGCGGAGATCGTCGCGTCGACGGCCTCGGGCGCCCGCACGGTGGAGGCGTTCCGGCTCCGGGAGCGGCGGATCCGGGCGAGCCGGGAGGCGCTGGAGACGTCCCGCCGCACCCGGTTCCGCACGCTGTTCCTGCGCACGGTGTTCTTCCCGGTGGTCGAGGTGTCGTACGCCGTGCCGGTGGCCGGGGTGCTGCTGATCGGCGGGGTGCTGCACGAGCGGGGCGCGGTGAGCCTCGGGGCGGTGGTGAGCGCGTCCCTGTATCTGCTGCAGCTGAGCGGGCCGCTGGACGAGGTGCTGATGCGGGTCGAGCAGCTGCAGAGCAGCGGGGCGTCGTTCGCCCGGGTGGAGGGGTTGGCCCGGGCGCCGCGCGCGGCTCAGCGGGGCGCCAGTCCGGATCCGGCCGACGACCGCATCGACGTGACCGGGGTGCGCTACGCCTACGACGGGGGCGTCGAGGTGCTGCGCGGGGTCGATCTGACGGTGACGCCGGGCGAGCGGCTGGCCGTGGTGGGGCCGTCCGGGGCGGGCAAGAGCACGCTGAGCCGGCTGCTCGCGGGCGTGGACGCGCCGACCGCGGGGAGCGTGACGGTGGGCGGGGTGCCGGTGTCCGGTCTGGACCCGGAGCGGCTGCGCCGGCAGGTCGTGCTGGTCACCCAGGAGCACCATGTGTTCCTGGGGTCGGTCCGCGACAATCTGCGCATCGCCGAACCGGCCGCCGGGGACGAGGAGTTGTGGGCGGCGCTGGCCGTGGTCGGCGCCGAGGCGTGGGTGCGGGGGCTGCCGGGAGGGCTGGACACCGAGCTGGGTGAGGGCGGCCACGCCACCGACGGTTCACAGGCGCAGCAACTGGCCCTGGCACGGGTGGTGCTGGCCGATCCGCACACGCTGATCCTCGACGAGGCCACCGCCCTGCTCGACCCGACGACCGCCCGGCACACCGAGCGGGCGCTGGCGGCCGTCCTTCAGGGCCGTACGGTCATCGCGATCGCGCACCGGCTGCACACCGCGCACGACGCCGACCGGGTGGCCGTCATGGAGGACGGCCGGCTGACCGAACTCGGCACGCACGACGCCCTGGTGGCGGCCGGCGGGGCGTACGCGGCGCTGTGGCACTCCTGGCACGGCGACTCCAGCCCGTCCGGCGCTTGAGGACAAGGCCTGTTCAGGGCCGATGGGGGTCCGGGGCACAGCCCCAGGGACGGGACGGGAAGGGGCGGCACGGGGCGAAGAACCCCGAACCCCACCCCACCCGCACCTCCCACCCTTGACTGTTCGTATACCGAACCTGAACCCCCGGACAACGAACGGTTTCCGGCCAACTTTCTGACGCGCCCCTGACAGAAACCGCGATCACCTGCCACTCTTCCCACGGCCGCTCAACAGCAACCCCACAGCACACCCCACCGCTGCCCCGCGGCCACAGCGAAATGCACTTCCGTTCTGCCCGGCCGGCCCACCCGCCGTCCGGTCTCCCCAGGCCGCGCGACCCGCGGCCACGCAGAAGGAGTCAGCGTTGAGAAACAGGTCGTCCCACAGACGCACCCCCCACGCCACGCACCGCCGTGCCGCCGCCGTCGCCCTCGCCGGGGTGGCCGCGCTGATCGCCACGGCCGTGCAGTCCGGCAGCGCCACCGCCGCCCCCGAGCAGGCACCGGCGGCCGCGAGCAAGGCGAAGCCGGGTTCCGAGTCGGTCAGGCTCACCCCCGCCCAGCGCGCCGCGCTGATCCGCGAGGCGAACGCCACCAAGGCGGAGACCGCGAAGGACCTCGGCCTGGGCGCGAAGGAGAAGCTCGTCGTCCGTGACGTCCTCAAGGACCGCGACGGCACCGTGCACGTCCGCTACGAGCGCACCTACGACGGCCTGCCCGTCCTCGGCGGCGACCTGGTCGTCCAGGGCGACACGGCCGGCGCGGCCGACTCCGTCGTCAAGGCCACCCGGACCGCGGTGAAGCCCGCGACCACCACCGCCGAGGTGCCGGCCGCGAAGGCGGAGCAGCAGGCCCTGTCCGCCGCGAAGGCCGAGAAGGCGAAGGGCGCCGACGTCGACCGCGCCCCGCGCAAGGTGATCTGGGCGGCGAAGGGCACGCCGGTCGTGGCGTACGAGACGGTCGTCGGCGGCCTCCAGCACGACGGCACCCCGCAGGAGCTGCACGTCGTCACCGACGCCACCACGGGCGAGAAGCTGTACGAGTGGGAGGCCGTCCAGAACGGAACCGGCCACACCGTCTACAGCGGCACCGTCGACCTGACCACCACCCAGTCCGGGTCCTCGTACAACCTCACCGACGGGGCGCGCGGCGGGCACAAGACCTACAACCTGAACCGGGGCACCTCCGGCACCGGCACGCTGTTCTCCGGCTCCGACGACGTCTGGGGCAACGGCAGCCCGTCCAACCTGGAGTCGGCCGCCGCCGACGCCCACTACGGGGCCGCGCTGACCTGGGACTACTACAAGAACGTGCACGGCCGCAGCGGCATCCGCGGTGACGGCGTGGGCGCCTACTCCCGGGTCCACTACGGCAACAACTACGTCAACGCCTTCTGGTCGGACAGCTGCTTCTGCATGACCTACGGCGACGGCTCGGGCAACGCCAACCCGCTCACCTCGATCGACGTGGCCGCGCACGAGATGACCCACGGCCTCACCTCGAACACCGCGGGCCTCAACTACAGCGGTGAGTCCGGCGGTCTGAACGAGGCGACCAGCGACATCTTCGGCTCGACCGTCGAGTTCTACGCCAACAACTCCTCCGACGTCGGTGACTACCTCATCGGCGAGGAGATCGACATCAACGGCGACGGCACCCCGTTGCGCCACATGGACAAGCCGAGCAAGGACGGCGCGTCCAAGGACTCCTGGTACTCGGGCATCGGCAGCATCGACGTCCACTACTCGTCCGGCCCCGCCAACCACTTCTTCTACCTGCTGAGCGAGGGCAGCGGCACCAAGACCATCAACGGTGTCACCTACGACTCGCCCACCTCGGACGGCCTCCCGGTCACCGGCATCGGCCGCGCCAAGGCGGAGAAGATCTGGTTCCGCGCGCTGACCACCAAGTTCACCTCCACCACCAACTACGCGGGCGCCCGCACCGGCACCCTGGCGGCGACCGGTGAGCTGTACGGCACGGACAGCGCCGAGTACAAGGCGGTGCAGGACGCCTGGGCGGCCATCAACGTCGGCTCGCGCTCCGGCGGCGGCGGTGGCGGTACGTCCTTCGAGAGCACCACCGACGTGTCGATCCCGGACGCCGGCTCCGCGGTGACGTCCTCGATCACCGTCTCCGGGCGGACGGGCAACGCGCCCTCCAACCTCCAGGTCGCGGTCGACATCGTGCACCCCTACAGCGGTGACCTGGTCGTCGACCTGCTGGCCCCGGACGGCACGGCGTACAACCTGCGCAACCGCACCGGCGGCTCCGCGGACAACATCAACCAGACCTTCACGGTCAACGCCTCCTCCGAGGCCGCCAACGGCGCCTGGAAACTGCGGGTGCAGGACGTGGCACGGTACGACACCGGCTACATCAGCGGGTGGAAGCTCACCTTCCCGTAAACCGGGAGCGAGTGCCGTGAGCGGCGCCCCGCCTTTCTCCAAGGCGTGGGCGCCGCCCTACTCTTGGGTCCCATGTCTTCGGCGGACTTCACCTACGACCACGTCGGCGCGACCCGGGAACCCGGTTCCTGCCCTCCCGGCTTCCACCCGATGCACGTCCGCACCCGCCTCGGCGAGGGCGAGGCGGTCTTCCGGCAGGCCGCTCAGGCGCTGCTCACCTGGGAACTGCACCGGGAGCTGGGGGTCGGTGTCGAGACCACCGCCGACCGCGCGGCCCCGGACGTCGACGTCACCATCACCCTCGCCGGGGTGGTGAAGGCGCCCTGCCGGGTGGTGTGGACGGTGGAGGAGCACCGCAGGGCCGGCTGGGCGTACGGGACCCTGGCCGGGCACCCCGAGTGCGGCGAGGAGTCGTTCGTCGTGGACCGCACCGGCGACGGCACGGTGTGGCTGACCGTCGAGGCGTTCAGCAGGCCGGCCCGCTGGTACTCCCGCGCGGGCGGCCCGGCCACCCGCGCGATGCAGCACGCGTACGCGCGCCGGTGCGGGAAGGTGCTCCGCCGTCTGGCCACGCGGGGCATCGAACAGGACTGACACCCCATGCCGACCCCCGCAGCCTGCGGGCAGTCGTGCCTCCCCCAGTGCCTGAAGGGCCTGGGAGGTGCCCCCAGGGCGGCACGGGTGGGCGCTGGGGGTACCCCCTCTGGGGGAGGCACCCCCAGCAGGCCGCGCCGCCACCCCCGCCGCCCACCGTCAGTCGCCCCCGCCGCCCCTTCCCGTCCCGTCCCTGAGGGCCGCGCCCCCAGACCCCCATCGGCCCTGAACGGGCCTCGTCCTCAAACGCCGGACAGGCTGACAGCGCCTCACCTCATCAGTAAGCCCGCCGCCTCCACCACGTCCTCCGACGGCACCGCCACCAGCCCCAGCTCCGCCCCCGACGCCAGCAGCCGGTGTCCCGGCAGGATCCGCACCGTGTACCCGAAGGGCCCCGTCCGGTCCAGGGACAGCGGCCCCTCGTACACCCAGCGCCCCTCCGCATCGGGCGTCCCCACCGGCTTCAGCGGCACCGCCGCCGCATCGGTGATCCGGTCCTCCCCGTCCACCCGCCCGGAGACCGCCTGCACCTCGACGTCCTCCGGTTGCAGACCGCCCAGCCCCACCCGCACCCGCAGCGCGAGCGTGGTGCCGAGCTCCGCGGTGGCCTCCGTCACGGACGTCTCGACGTGGTCGACGGTCACACCGTGCCAAGCCGCGCGCACCCGCGCCTTCCACGCGGCGAGCGACCGCGCGGAGTCCGGGTCCATCGCGCGGTGCGCGTGCGCGGCGGGCGCGTACAGCCGTTCCACGTACTCCCGGACCATGCGCCCGGCCAGCACCTTCGGTCCGAGCAGGCTCAGCGTCCGCCGCACCATCTCGATCCACCGGTCCGGCAGCCCGCCGCGCCCCCGGTCGTAGAAACACGGCGTGATCCGCTGCTCCAGCAGGTCGTACAGCGCCGCGGCCTCTATGTCGTCGCGCCGGTCCGGGCCGGTCCCCGCTCCGTCGGCCGTGGGGACGGCCCAGCCGAAGTCGGGCTGGAACCACTCGTCCCACCAGCCGTCGAGCACGGACAGGTTGAGGCAGCCGTTGAGCGCCGCCTTCATCCCGCTGGTGCCGCACGCCTCCAGCGGCCTGAGCGGGTTGTTCAGCCAGATGTCGCAGCCGGGGTAGAGCTTCTGCGCCATCGCCATGCCGTAGTCGGGCAGGAACACGATCCGGTGCCGTACGCGCGGGTCGTCGGCGAAGCGGACCAGTTCCTGGATGAGCCGCTTGCCGCCGTCGTCCGCCGGGTGCGCCTTGCCCGCGACCACGATCTGCACCGGCCGCTCGGGGTGCAGCAGCAGGTCCGTCAGCCGGTCCCGGTCGCGCAGCATCAGCGTCAGCCGCTTGTACGACGGGACGCGCCGGGCGAAGCCGATGGTCAGCACGTCCGGGTCGAGCACCCCGTCGATCCAGCCCAGCTCGGCCGTGCCGGCGCCGCGCTGCCGCCAGGAGGCGCGCAGCCGCTCGCGCACCTCCAGCACCAGCAGTTCCCGCAGGGACCTGCGCAGCTCCCAGATGTCCTGGTCGGCGATGTCCGCGACGGAGTCCCAGCGGTCGGAGTCGCCGACGCTCAGCGCCTCCTCGGTGCGCTGGGCGCCGATCTGCCGGGCGCCGAGCCGGAACACCTCGGGGGCCACCCAGGTGGGCGCGTGCACGCCGTTGGTGACGGAGGTGATGGGCACCTCCTCCGGGTCGAAGCCCGGCCAGAGCCCGGCGAACATCTCGCGGCTGACGTGGCCGTGCAGCAGGGAGACGCCGTTGGCGCGCTGGGCCAGGCGCAGGCCCATCACGGCCATGTTGAACAGGCCCGGCTCACCGCCGGGGTAGCTCTCCGTGCCGAGCCGGAGGACGCGATCGGCCTCCAGGTCCGGCAGTTCGGCGTGCGGGCCGAAGTGCCGGGCGACCAGTTCGCGGTCGAACCGGTCGATGCCGGCCGGGACGGGCGTGTGGGTGGTGAACACGGTCCCCGCCCGGACCGCTTCCAGTGCCGCGTCGAAGTCCAGCCCCTCGGCGCGCAGTTCGGCGATGCGCTCCAGGCCGAGGAAGCCGGCGTGGCCCTCGTTGGTGTGGAACACCTCGGGTGCGGCGTGCCCGGTCAGCTCGCAGTACGTGCGGACCGCGCGGACCCCTCCTATGCCGAGCAGCATCTCCTGCAGCAGCCGGTGCTCGCTGCCGCCGCCGTAGAGCCGGTCGGTCACCCCGCGTTCGCCGAGGCCGTTCTCCTCGACGTCGGAGTCCAGCAGGAGCAGCGGGATCCTGCCCACCCGGGCCAGCCAGATCCGCGCCCGCAGACAGCGGTCGCCGGGCAGGGCGAGGGTGACCCGGGCGGGCGTGCCGTCGGGCTCCTCCAGCTGGTCCAGGGGCAGCTCGTGGGGGTCGAGGACGGGGTAGTGCTCCTGCTGCCAGCCGTCCCGGGACAGCGACTGGCGGAAGTAGCCGTGCCGGTAGAGCAGGCCGACGCCGATGAGGGGGACGCCGAGGTCGCTGGCGGCCTTGAGGTGGTCGCCGGCGAGGATGCCGAGCCCGCCCGAGTACTGCGGCAGGGCGGCCGTGATGCCGAACTCCGGGGAGAAGTAGGCGACGGCGGCGGGCAGCCGGTCGGTCTGCGCCTGGTACCAGCGGTCGCCGGTCAGGTAGGCGTCCAGATCACCGGCGACCGCGTCGAGGCGGTCCAGGAAGTCACGGTCGCCGGCCAGCTCGGCGAGCCGCTCGGCCGCCACGCTGCCGAGCAGCCGTACGGGGTCGCAGCCGACGGCGGCCCAGCGTCCGGGGTCGACGGAGCGGAACAGGTCACGGGTCCCGGCATGCCAGGACCAGCGCAGGTTGCGGGCCAGATCGCTCAGGGGCCGGAGGGGTTCGGGGAGCACGGGTCGGACGGTGAATCGACGGATCGCCTTCACAAGCCACCTCGGCGCGTTCGTGAGAGACGCGGTGTGCGTCCGGGCATCGTTGCCGACAGTACCGGCGCGGACACGAGCCGCGCGGGAAGCCGGGGGACACGGGTACCTCCGTACCCCCGGCCAAACGATTCACCTCATGGCGGATATGGCCGATTCCGCCCCCGCAGGCGCCCTTGTCGCACTTCGTCCCGCACGAGACGCTTCCCCTTTGGCGTACCGGCCCGTGCCGGACGCGCCGAGTGGAGGAGGGGAACCCGGACCATGTCACGGACGCGAAGGCGGCGTCTGCGCCGGGCGGGGGGCATGACGGCGGTGCTGTGCACCGCGGCGGTCTCGGCCGCCACCCTGCCCGCGCACGCCGCACCACGGGGACACGTACTCGGCGCCGGGGCGCCCGGCTCCGTGGCCGGCAGTTACCTGGTGACCCTGGGGGAGGGGACGGCGGCCCGCTCGGCGGCCGGCAAGGACCTCGCCGAGGGGTACGGAGCGAGAATCAGCCACACTTACGGCACGGTGCTCAACGGGTACGCCGTACGGGCCGACGCGAGACAGGCCGGGCGCCTGGCCGCCGACCCGCGGGTCGCCTCGGTCGTCCAGGACACCCGCGTGACGCCGGCCCGCACCCGGAAGAACCCGCCGTCCTGGGGCCTGGACCGGATCGACCAGCGCGGTCTCCCGCTGGACAAGCGCTACACCCGGCCGGAGTCGGCGGGCGCCGGGGTGACGGTCTACGTGATCGACACCGGCGTACGGATCACGCACCGGGACTTCGCCGGACGGGCCCGCCACGGCTGGGACTTCGTCCAGAACGACCGGACCGCGCAGGACGGCAACGGACACGGCACGCATGTCGCCGGAATCGTCGCAGGCTCCTCGTACGGAGTCGCCGGGAAGGCGCGGATCGTCTCCGTGCGCGTCCTGGACGACGCCGGCTCGGGCACCACCGCCCAGGTGATCGCCGGCATCGACTGGGTCACCCGGAACGCGAGGAAGCCCGCGGTCGCCAACCTCAGCCTCGGCGGCTTCCACAACGCACAGCTGAACGCCGCCGTCCGTACCTCCATCGCCTCCGGTGTCACGTACACGGTCGCCGCGGGCAACGAGGGCGGGCCGGCCGCGCTGTACTCGCCGGCGGGCGTGAAGCAGGCCCTCACGGTCGGCGCGACCGGCCGGCAGGACAAGAAACCGGCCTTTTCCAACATCGGCTCCGCCCTCGACCTGTTCGCCCCGGGGGTCTCGATCACCTCGGCCTCCGCCGCGGGCGACACCGCGCGGAGCACCCGCTCGGGTACGTCGATGGCGTCCCCGCACGTGGCGGGCGCGGCGGCGCTGTATCTCGCCGAGCACCGGCGGGCGACTCCGGCCCAGGTGGCGAACGCGCTGGTCAAGGGCGCGGCGAGCGGGAAGGTGGCCGGGCGCGGGCTCGGTTCGCCGAACCGGCTGCTCCAGGTTCCGCGCGCGTAGCGGCGCCCCCGGGAGGTGCCGGACACCGGCCGCGCGGGAGGGCACCGGCGGCCGTGGGAGCGGACCCACCGACGACCGGCCCCGTCCCGCGCGGACGGGGCCGGTCTTGTGTGTCGACATACGCGTGAGTAGTTAACGAAGTGCCGGATTGCCCACCCGAACAGTGTGGGAAGGCTCCTGCGGGTACTCCCTCAGCAACACCACGCAGGACCCACCTCCCCACAGTCATCCGCCCACCCACGTTGACGCGGACAGGAGCGGTCATGCCCGCCAAGCACCACTCGTCATCCCCTCCGACACCAGGCGCCCGCCCACCCGTGAAGCGCGGCGCCGGATCCTCTCCGGCCCGACCGGCCGAGACCGGCCCCCCGCCGCCGCCCGCCTCCGTGGCGCCGGCTCCCGCGCGCCCGTCCGCGGGCCCCGCGACCGCCGTGGGGCGCATTCCCGTCCTCGACGTCCGGCCGATGGTCCGGCAGGGGCGCCGGCCCGCGAAGGCCGTCGTGGGTGAGACGTTCGAGATCTCGGCGACCGTGTTCCGGGAGGGCCACGACGCGGTGGCCGCCGATGTGGTGCTGAAGGACCCCGAGGGACGTCCGGGTCCTTTCACGCCGATGCGGGAGCTCGCGCCCGGCACGGACAGGTGGGGGGCGACCGTCACCGCCGGGGAGCCGGGACTGTGGACGTACACCGTGGAGGCGTGGGGTGATCCGGTCACCACCTGGCGGCACCACGCGCGGATCAAGATCCCGGCGGGCATGGACACCGAGGTCGTCCTGGAGGAGGGCGCCCGGCTGCACGAGCGGGCGGCGGCCGGAGTGCCCGGCTCCGGGCCGAGGAGCGTCCTGCTCGCCGCTGTGGACGCCCTGCGCGACGAGAGCCGTCCGGCGGCGTCCCGGCTGGCGGCGGCGTTGACGCCGGAGGTGGAGGCGGTGCTGGCCCGGCATCCGCTGCGGGAGCTGGTCACCAGCAGCGAGCCGCTGCCGCTG